>CAYYOX010000323.1:0-4758 GCA_964473065.1 uncultured Planctomycetaceae bacterium
ATGTAGCGAAGGCGCAATAAGTCTACCACCGAGTACACCGAGGACACAGAGACGCGGACAACCAACGGATTTTCTCGGTGCTCTCTGAGATCTCTGTGGTTCCTTCATCCACACACCCGATATGGAGAAACCATGTAACGCGCCATATTGGGGCGTGACAAGCGAGCAGCCACCGCGTATGATTCAACCTGCGGCGATAATATGCGTGCCCGATAGGCCGCAAATCCGCGGTCTACAGGTATTACGCAGAAACTAGCTATAAACGAGTTGGGCGGGCAAGGTGACAAAGAAGAAGGGGCTGTGAGGCAGGCATGATTGATCTCTATCACGCCAGCGGAGCTGGCGACTTCACCATTCTGCAGGATGGATTGACCCGTGACCAATGTCGGCTTCTCCTTGAGAATGCCGCCCGCCTGCTGGCGGCACGCTCCCAAACGCGAGCTGCCGAGATTCTGCGGTCGATGTCTTTCCGTGTCGTTGACGCCATGAACCACTTCAATGACGAGTTCTTCGTGCTTTACGCTGTCGTACCGTTGGACCAGTACGAGCGACTGCGGCGTGGCCAGGAAATCTCTTCCGAACGGCAGGCGTTCGGGCAGATCGCCGAAGTACTTTCCGAACTCGGCATTTACATCCGCTTCATTGCCGTGGAACTATCGCTTGAGCGCCCAGTACACCCAGCCATTCAACGTGGGCTTGGTTTGAAGAAATTAGAGATAAGCAAGCTCGTCTACAAATACATCGGGGTATCCGGCGGTTACCTAGGCGACTTTTCGTATCGCAGCCACCACGAGTTCTATGTCGAGTTGGACCTCGACATTGACCCGAGCACATATGACGGCACGACTCGAGAGCGATTCATCACAATCCTCAGCGAGAGCGCACCTCAGGTGCAGGCGCGTATCTTAGAAGGCGTTCTAGAGAGGTTTCCGGTCGGCGGATCAGACCTTTGCACGCCGGAACGTGAAGCAGAAATTCGTAGTTGGATCACGCGGCTACGCACCGGCTCGCAAGTCGAACAGCCAACGCTACGTATTACGAGTGACGTGGTAGAGCGGGCTCTACGGGATGCGCAGGAACTGCTGCGCGCTACCGGTGCAACGAGCGGTGTTGACCGAATCCATACGGCCCTCCACGGCTACCTGCGCGAAGTCTCTTGCAAGGCAGGTCTCGCGGCCCCAGAGGATGCGACCCTTGCCAAACTGTTCAAACAGGTCCGAGAAGGACACCCGGCGTTTCGCGATGTCGGTCCACGGAGGGATGACATCCTTCGCGTCCTGCGCTCGGTCGCAACCATACTTGACTCCCTCAGCCCGCTGAGGAACAAGGCGAGTGTTGCACACCCAAACCCGATACTCCTACCGGAACCCGAGGCCATGCTAATCATCAACGCGGCACGCACGATTCTGCACTACATAGATGAGAAAGTATACCGTGACGGGACTGATGGAGAGACAGAGGATGTGGCTGCCCAACAACGGGATTCAGCGGACGGCGCTACGCGCCACCGCTGATTCGTAGCGTTATAATGCGAACCATGATCGCGAACCGGCTGTAGCGAGGAGCTTCATGTGGGGCACACAAGACGAAAAGAATGACGGCCGTGTAATCGTAAGTCGTTGACTGAAAGCTGATAGCTGACTGTTCAAAGGCCCGCCGTTTACGGTTTGAGAACGAAGTCTGAACAATGAACCATCTTGCTGCAATTCTGCCGCTGCTCGTGCTGCTTGTCGCTCCGTTGGCGCACGCGATGGGCCAATCGGATATCGAGTCGCTGCCGCAGGATCTTATTACGCCTTCTGTAACTGACGGCGAACCGAGCCCGGGTAAGCGAGTCAGGCAGGTTAATCGGGAGTATGTCGGCAGCGAGGTTTACCATGCGCTTTATCTGCCGACCGACTGGAAGAAGGAAAGAAAGTATCCGGTTATTGTGGAATACGCTGGGAATAAGTGGAGAACGAGCCCGGGAACGGTTGACGGGAGTAACCTGGGATATGGCATCTCGAGCGGTGAGGGCGTGATTTGGGTGTGTGTGCCTTTTGTGGATGCTGAGAATCGAAAGAATGCGACCAACTGGTGGGGTGATGTCGAGGCGACCGTCGATTACTGTAAGAGGGCGGTCGAGCGTGTTTGTGCTCAGTACGGCGGCGACCGGTCGGCCGTGCTGCTTGCTGGTTTTTCTCGCGGGGCAATCGCTTGCAACTATATCGGATTGCATGATGACGAGATCGCTCGGCTATGGCGAGGCTTCATCTGTCACAGCCATTACGATGGGGTCAAACAGTGGCCGTATGCCGCAAGCGATCGCACGGCGGCGGCCCGACGGCTGAAACGATTGGGAGACCGACCGCAATTCATCAGTCACGAACGGTCCGTGGCCGCGACCGCGAATTACCTCAAGGAAGCCTACCCCGACGGCAACTTCACTTTTCAGGCGATGTCCTTCGCCACTCACACCGACGCCTGGGTGCTGCGAGACACTGCGGAAAGGAGAGCCGTTCGGAACTGGTTTTGTAATGTTCTGGAGGAGCCGTCTGCGGCGGATTGACGGAAAAGTGTTTTGACGGGATAACAGGATGGAAGACCGGGAAACCCGTTTGTCTGGCCCTGGTCCGATGGAACTCTTGATTTGTCGTTACATTTCAGTCAAATGTAGCTGAGGGATGATGAGAGGAAACGGAAACGCCAAGGCTTCTCTTTCCCTTTTATCCTGATCATCCTGTTATCCTGTCCAAAACCCTTACTCTGTGAACGCTAACGGGAAATCAAGATGTCTGCAAGGTTGACGCGACGGTTTTGTTCCAGGCTTCGCAAGACCGTCAAGCGGTGGCAGCATGACGACGGGAACCTGCTGGTCTCCTCGCTGGCGTACTATGCCGTTTTTTCGGTGTTTCCCTTGCTGTTGCTGTTGATCTCGGTGCTGGGATTGGTCTTGAGCCTATCGAGCAATGCGCAGGATGCCCAGCAGCACCTGTTGGAGATGCTGGCCCAGAACACGTCCGACACACTGGCGGGACAGGTCAAGACTGCGTTGACGGAGATTCGTACCAAAGCGATCATTAGCGGCCCGGTCGGCTTGGCCGTGCTCTTGTTCGGCGCGATTGGCATCTTTGCGCATGTCGATAAGGCGTTCGATCGCATCTGGAACGATAAGACCCGCGGCAGTTCGGGGCCACTGACGATGGTCCGCAACGTCCTGTTCTATCGTGCCAGGGCGTTTTTGATGTTGATCGCGTTGAGTCTGCTGGTACTGGCGGCCTTCTTTGCCACCATGGCGGCCTCGACGCTCCAACAGCGGGCCGCGCTACTGCCCGGCGGCAGCGTGGGATGGAACCTTGTGCAAATTCCGGCCAGCATGGCCTTTAACTGGTTGCTGTTTTCCACGATTTACAAGGTGCTTCCCAAGCGACGCGTTCAGTGGTCCCATGCACTTCGCGGGGGCTTGCTGGCTGCCGTTCTTTGGGAGATCGTCCGGCAGATCCTGACGCTGGCCGTCGTGGGACGCAAGTACAGCGCATACGGAATCGTAGGTTCGCTGATCGCCCTGATGGTCTGGATCTACGTCGCGATCAGCGTACTGTTCTTCGGAGCGGAATTCGTACGCGTGGTCTCCGACGAGGCCGACGAACAGACCGGTTGACGGACAGGCCGATTGACGGACAGGCCGATTGACGGACGGGCGGCGGCTGAAAGGCTGATGGTGCTGCGGTGGCTATATAATCTTATTAGCCACTCAGTCTCGCGCAGCCAAAGAAAAAGTCCCGCTGATAACAGCGGGACTTTGAAAGATCGCGGATTGAAATAGAAATCAAGATCTACGTTTACGATACCAGCTAGCCGCGATACCGAGGAATCCGAGTAGGGACCAGATGATCAGCGTGGCGGGTTCGGGAATTGCTGTGGCTTCAAAGTCGACTTCCGCGAAACTCTCGTCAGTCAGAGCAATCAGCAGTCCGTCGATCTGCCCTTCAAATCCATCGGCCCAACCGGATCCGGTACCGACCACAATGTACTTGATGTACTGGTCCTGATAATTCGAGTCTGAGGTGAGATCAGAGAGAAATCCGTCGCTGTATCCGCCGAAATAACCAGACGACGAGTCAAAGAATCGCAATCGGTTATCACCTCCGGCATCAGTGGTCCATTGATTCCACTCCCCGGCCGGATCATTCAGGTTTTCCGAAAAATATGGTTCGGCGTTGATTCGGTTTCCATACCAGCTTGAGCCTGGACTTCCATCGTATGGGTCAGTATACATCTGGAAAAACCAGTCGGCAGCATCGTCCGTGTGAGTCGTGTCCTTTTTCGTATAGTAGCTAATGCTACTTAGTTCACCAATTGTCACTTCACGACCAAACAGGACCGATGGAGTGAGATAGAGTTTCGAGTAATTGACCCCGTTGCCTTGCCAACTCCCGGCACCCCATCCTGGCGCCGAGTCGCCGGAAACGCCAACCGCCGGATTGCCTGCGTGTTCGGGCAATACCGTGAGCGCGGCCTGTGCGCCCGGGGCCAATAGAACGACAACAATCAGTACGGTCAAACCAATACGCCTCATGATGGTCTCTCCTGTTACGGGGGATGGAAAATACTAGCTCGTCTATACCTATAGGCCGCCGAACCGCGAATCCTGACATGCAATAAAAGAAAAAACAGCAAATCCGTACTACAGCGGGGTATTGGCCGCATACCCCATCGCCGCCATGGGTTATCCTGGGGGAGATGGTAAATGTGAGTAAGTTCGCGGCGGGATTTCTG
>CAYYOX010000323.1:4858-6357 GCA_964473065.1 uncultured Planctomycetaceae bacterium
CAAATCATTGACTTCGACCGCGGCAGCCACGATACTCAGAGGCATCAGATATACTCGTACCGGGAGAACTAAGACCATGTGCCGATCCGCCAAACGAAAGATGTCCCGACGCCCCTCGATCATACGGCTGGATGTACTACGCAGAATAGCTTCGTGCGCCCTTGTCGCCGTTTGGGCTCCGTTGTTCATAGCACCCGTTTTGCAAGTGTGTGGAGCAGAAACTGACAACCGCCCCAACATCGTATTGATCTTGGTCGACGACCTGGGATGGACCGATCTGACATGCCAAGGGAGCCGGTATTTCGAGACGCCGCAGGTCGACCGGTTGGCTGCCGGGGGGATGCGATTTACCAACGGGTATGCGGCGTGTGCCGTCTGTTCGCCGACCCGGGCGGCCGTGCAGACCGGACGCTATCCGGCTCGCGTGGGAGTTACCGATTGGATCCGTGGCAGGTTCCAGGGCGGCGTTATGGCCCAGCCCGGCGAGGATGTGTCCGAGTATGTGGGCGGGCCGAAGAATAAACTGCTCTGTCCCCGCAATCCGTTGTTCATGCGGCGAGACGAGTTGACCTTGGCCGAGGCGCTTCGGCCGGCCGGATATGTTTGTTGCCATATCGGCAAGTGGCACCTGGGCCAGCGGCCGCACTTCCCCGAGGTGCAGGGCTACCATGTCAACCATGGCGGGTGCGATTTGGGACAGCCGCCGAGCTACTTCGACCCCTATCGGTCGAAGCGGAAGTTCTACGAGATCCCCAACCTGCCGCCGCGTCGAGAAGGCGAGTACCTGACCGATCGGGAAGCGGACGAGGCGGTCGCGTTCATCCGGGCCAACCGCGACAAGCCGTTCTTCTTGAATCTGTGCCACTATGCCGTGCATACGCCGATCCAGGCCAAGCGAGATCTGATCGAGAAATATCGTGCCAAGCCTCGCACGAACCAGAAGAACGCCGTTTATGCGGCCATGGTCGAGAGTGTCGACGATGCCACGGGCCGGATCGTGGCCGTGTTGGACGAGTTGGGTCTTGCCGAGAACACGGTGATCATCTTCACCTCGGACAACGGCGGGCTGCTGGGACCGACCGACAACGCCCCGCTGCGTTCCGGCAAAGGGTTTCCCTACGAAGGCGGCATTCGCGTGCCATTGATCGTTCGCTGGCCCGGCATGGTCCAGCCGGAGAGCACCACCGACGTGCCGGCCTGCAGCATCGACCTCTTTCCCACGGTCTTGAAGATCGCCGGCGTCGAGTTGCCCGCCGATCGGGTGATCGACGGCGAGAGCCTGTTGCCCGTGCTGAAACAAGAAGGGACGCTAAATCGTGACGCGCTGTACTGGCATTTTCCGCACTATCGTGGCAAACTGGGGCCGTATAGTATTGTCCGTCAAGGTGATTGGAAGCTGATTCGCCGCTACGAGAGCGGCCGCCGCGAACTGTTCAATCTGGCCGACGACCTGAGCGAAACGACCGATCTGGCCGAGAAGATGCCCCAGAAAGTGGCCC
>CAYYOX010000323.1:6457-7669 GCA_964473065.1 uncultured Planctomycetaceae bacterium
GCCGCCATGAAACTACTCGACCGACTAAACCGACGATTTGGACGCTATGCCGTGCCGCATGTTACGGTGTCGCTGATCTTCTGCCAGGTATTTCTTTATCTAGCCCATTACGGGAACCCGGACCTTGTTGCGGCGGTGGATTTGATTCCGCGAAAGGTGCTGCAGGGCGAAGTGTGGCGATTGGTTTCGTTCTTGTTTCGGCCCTTCGGTCCGGAGAACATCGCTCTGATTTGGGCGTTTTTCTTCTGGTATCTTTTCTACATGATGGGAACGGCGTTGGAGCAGACGTGGGGGCTCTTTCGCTACAACGTGTTTCTGCTGATCGGCTACGCGGCCACGGTGTGCGTCTCGTTTCTGCAGCTTGACGTGCCGGCCTCGCCCGCGTTCTTGCAGGGCTCGGTCTTCCTGGCGTTCGCCTATTTGTACCCCGATTTCAAATTGATGCTGTTCTTCCTATTGCCGGTGAAGGTCAAGTGGCTGGCCATGTTGCAATGGATCGGGTATGGCTTCACGCTGTTGTTCAACCCGTCGTGGATGTTGAAGCTGATGGTCATCGCGTCGATTCTCAACTTCCTGTTGTTTTTCGGGAGCGACATTCTGCGTCGGATGCGTGGCAACCATCGGCGGATGCGCGATCGGGCGCAGCAGATCGCCACCCAAAACACACCCCGCCATCGTTGCGCCGTCTGCGGAATCGACAACCTATCGCACCCGACGGCAAGTTTCCGCTATTGCTCGAAGTGCTCGGGGGCCCATTGCTACTGCGAAGAGCACCTGCAAGATCATGCACATATGGCCGAGGAGCAGGAAGATCGCGTAAGTCGGGAGGCCCCCATTACCGGCAAGGTGAGCCGTCGGGGACAAAAACGCTGAACTCCGGAGGTCAGCTGTACTGTTATCCCAATCGTTTGGATCGCGTCGTTTGGATCGCAATTATGTCAGGCGCCCATCGCGAACGTGTGCGAGACGAGCACCGGATAACTCAAACTGTAAGTGCTTTTTCAATAAAGTCTTGTAGGGTGGGTCGAGGCACGAAGACCCACGCTGAGGATAATGACGAAGCACGAATGACGAATGACGAAGGAAAGAAACGTACTTCGTCGTTTGTTGCTTCGTGGGTCTTCGTGCCTCGACCCGCCCTACAGCACGAAACCCGACGAGAACTATGACATGGAGATGAATTGATGACAAGACACACGCTCGTACGGTCCC
>CAYYOX010000324.1:0-7649 GCA_964473065.1 uncultured Planctomycetaceae bacterium
TCACCGAGACCGCTTGTCCGGTCAATCTTTCAATCAAGCGAAGGCACTGCTTTTCGTCGCGGCCGCAGAACGAGACCGCCTGTCCCGACGCCCCAGCGCGCGCCGTGCGTCCAATACGATGAACGTACGTTTCGGGCGTATCAGGCAAGTCGTAATTGATGACATGCGAGATGGCCGAGAAATCGAGCCCTTTCGCTTTCCAATGCTCGATGGCCGGGGTGCAGCCGAGCCGATCTACTCGGCCGATCATCTCGTCGAACGTGCGGAATCCCAATTGGGCCATAATCTGCCGGGCTTCCTCGGCCACGAACGACATGAACCGGACCAGGTACTCCACCTTGCCGGCAAAGCGTTTTCTCAGGTCGGGATCCTGCGTGGCGATTCCCACGGGGCAGGTTCCCAGGTGGCACTTCCGCATCAACAGGCAACCCAACGAAACGAGTGCCGAGGTGCCGAACCCGAATCGCTCGGCCCCCAGCAAGGCGGCAATCACCACATCGCGGCCGGTGCGGAGTTGCCCGTCGGTCTGCACGAGAATCCGATCCCGCAGGCCGTTGCGGACCAAAGTCTGCTGCGTCTCGGCCAGCCCGATTTCCCAAGGGGCGCCGGCATGTTTGATCGACGAGAGCGGGCTGGCCCCGGTGCCGCCGTCGTGGCCGCTGATGAGCACTTCGTCGGCATTCCCTTTGGCCACACCCGCCGCGACCGTGCCGACGCCAACCTCCGAGACCAGCTTCACCGAGACCTTCACGCCCGGGTTGCTGCACTTTAAGTCATAGATCAATTGGGCCAGATCCTCGATCGAATAGATATCGTGGTGCGGCGGCGGGGAGATCAGCGACACGCCGGGCGTGGAGTGCCGCATCTGGGCGATCTCTTCGGTCACCTTGTGGCCCGGCAGTTGCCCGCCTTCGCCCGGCTTGGCGCCTTGGGCCATCTTGATCTGCAGCATCTTGGCGTGGGCCAGGTAGTTGATCGTCACGCCGAACCGCCCGCTGGCCACCTGCTTGATCGCGCAATTGGCCGAATCGCCGTCGGGCAACGGCAGGTAACGCCGGGGATCTTCACCCCCTTCGCCCGTGTTCGACATGCCGCCGAGCCGGTTCATGGCCACAGCCATGGCCTCGTGGGCCTCTTTACTGATCGAGCCGTGCGACATGGCGCCGGTATAGAAACGTCGCACGATGCGCGACACCGGTTCGACCTCGCCGAGCGGCACGGGCTTGCCTTCCTTGAACTCGAACAGACCCCGCAAGGTGCATAACTCGCGATTCTGCTGGTTGATCGACCGAGCGTAGTCTTCATAGGCCTCTTGGTCGTTGTCCATCACGGCCTGTTTAAGCTGGGTGAGGTTGGCCGGGTTCCACAGGTGCCGTTCGCCGTCGTCGCGGAAGTGGTACTCGCCCTCGTAGTCGAGTTCCAACGAGCCGGGTTCCCGCGGCGTCGAGGCCGCGCGATGCCGAGCCAAGGCCTCTTGGGCAATGACATCGAGCCCCACGCCCTCGATCCGCGAGGCCGTGCCGGTGAAGTAGCGATCGATCACTTCGTGGTTCAGCCCAATGGCCTCGAACTGCTGGGCCGCATGGTAGCTACGTAGGGTCGAGATGCCCATCTTCGACATCGTCTTGAGGATGCCCTTCTTCAGGGCCGTGATGTACTGGTCGCTGAGCTGCTCGGGCACCACGTCGTCGGGCAGGTCGCCTTCGCGGTAGAGTTTGTCGATGGCCTCGAACGCCATATAGGGATTGACGGCGTTGGCCCCGTATCCACAGAGCAAGCAGAGGTGCATCACCTCGCGCGGTTCGCCGCTCTCGATCACGATGCCCGCCTCGGCCCGCAGTTGGCGGCGAAGCAACCCATGGTGCAACGCAGCCGTGGCCAACAGACTGGGGATCGGCGCCGACTCACCCGAGGCCTCGCGATCGCTGACTATCAACAGCGAGGCCCCGTTTTCGATCGCCTCGACGGCCGCGTCGATCAGTTCGTCGAGACCCCGTTGCAAGGCCTTGCCCGGGTGATTGCCCGTCGCATCGAACAGGGCGGGCACGACGGCCACGCGGAAGTCGTCGCGGTCGACGGCCATCAGTCGCCGGATGTCGGCGTTGGTCAGGATCGGGTGCGGCAGCCGAAGTTGCCGGCAGTGGCGCGGCGTTTCATCCAGTAGGTTTTGCTGCTTGCCCGTGAAGGTGGTCAACGACATCACCAGGCCTTCGCGCAAGGGATCGATCGGCGGGTTGGTCACTTGGGCGAAAAGCTGCTTGAAATAGCTAAACAACAGCTTCGGTCTGTCAGACAGCACGGCCAGCGGCGTGTCGGTCCCCATCGAGCCGACCGGTTCCTGCCCGTTGGCTGCCATGGGGGCCAGAACCATTTGCAGTTCTTCGCGCGTGTAGCCGAACATCCGCAGTCGGGCGGCCAAGGTGGCCGGGTCGGTTGGCGTGGCCTTGGCCGGCTGGAACAGGCCGCGCAGTTCGATGCGGTTCTGTTGCAGCCAGCGGCGGTACGGTTTTTGTCGCGAGATCTTGCCCTTGATCTCGTTGTCGACCACGATGCGGCCTTCAGCCGTGTCGACCAGGAACATGCGTCCGGGTTGGAGTCGGCCCTTGCGGCGGATCTTCTCGGGCGGAAACTCGATCACGCCGACCTCGCTGGCCAACACGACCAGCCCGTCGGTCGTCACGACGTACCGACACGGCCGCAGCCCGTTGCGGTCCAGCGTGCCGCCGACCAGCGTACCGTCGGAAAAGACCACGGCCGCCGGCCCGTCCCACGGTTCCATGACGGCCGCATGGTATTCGTAAAACGCCCGCTTATCGGTCGAGATGTGGTAACGCTCGCCAAACGCCTCGGGAATCATCATCATCAGGGCGTGCGGCGCGGATCGCCCGGCACGGACCAGCAGTTCCATGGCGTTGTCGAAGCAGGCCGAGTCGCTGCCGCCCGGTTGAAGGATCGGAAACAGCTCGGACATGTCGTCGGCCAAGGCGTCGCAGGCCATCGTCTTCTCGTAGGCCCTCAGCCGGTTGGCATTGCCGCGTAAGGTGTTGATCTCGCCGTTGTGGGCAATCATCCGAAACGGCTGGGCCAGGGGCCAACTGGGAAACGTATTCGTGCTGTAACGCTGATGCACGATAGCCAATGCGGTCTCTACGCGCTCGTCGGACAGATCGCCGTAGTAGTCGAACAACTGCGGGGCCAAGAACATCCCCTTGTAGACGATCGTGCGGCACGACATCGAGACCACGTAGAACTCGCCTGCCCGCTCGCCAAGCGACTGCGCCGCTCGTCGTTCGACATTCTTTCGGGCCACATACAATCGCCGCTCCAGCGCATCGCCTTCGCAACCACGGCCGTCGATAAAGATCTGTCGGATCACCGGCTTGCTCGATCGGGCAAGATCCCCTAGGCACGAGTTGTCGCCGGGCACGTCGCGGGCGCCGAGGATCTTCAGCCCTTGGCGATCGACTTCCTCGGCCAATAGCTGCTCGCACCGGCTTTGAAGGCCCGCGTCATGCGGCAAAAAGAGCATGGCCACGCCGTACCGGTCTCGCTCCGGCAGGTCGAATCCCTGGCGTTTGCTCTGGGCACTGAAGAACGCCTCGGGGATTTGCAGCAGGATGCCGGCCCCGTCGCCGGTCGACTCATCGGCGCCGGCCGCCCCGCGGTGCATCATATTGGCCAGCACCTGCCGACCATGCTGGACAATCGCATGGTCGCGTTGGCCCGAGATATTCACCACCGCCCCGACGCCACACGCGTCGTGTTCGAATTGCGGGTCGTAGAGCCCGTCGGGTTTTGCTGCTCGGTGGATCATTGTGGGGGTTCCAAAGTCGATCTGCCCGTGGCGATATGTACTGTCATACTACAATTAGCTCGCCTAATGTCAATAGCCCCATAGAATTAGCGATTCTTTTACAGAAGGCCGAGCAGCGGACACTCTGTTGCGGCAGGGGTCAGTTGGGGTTCCGCTTGGGTGTCTCGGGCGGCTGTAGGTTGGGGATCCTCAGCGTGGATACTTTGTTCTGTTGGTCGAGGTCGATGATCTGGATGCGGTGGTTGTTCGTGTCGGCCACGAACAGCTTGCCGGCGGCGGCCGTGATCCCGGCCGGCTCGTCGAACTGGCTCGTGGCGATCAGTGTTTTCGTTGTGCCGTCGGTCGGGTCGATTACTTTGATCTTGTTGTTGTAGGTGTCGGCCACGTAAAGCCGCTCGCGATAGTAGACCACGCCCAAGGGATGCTGCAGCCGAACTTTTTGCCCCCGGCCGTCGATGTCGCCGAAGGTGAACAGCCTTGCCATGGGCAAATGGGCCGTGCCGACGATCGTTCGCACCTCTTGTTTGGAATCAAACGGGACGGCCCTGATCGAACTGCCCTCGCTGTCGGCCACGAAGAGCCACGTTCCGTCGGAGGCCAGCCCGCTGGGCTGCGCGAACGACGAATAGCCGGTTTGGTATGCCTGCTTGGGCGCCAGCGGTCCGTCGACGATGTCCTCGCGACCGCTGCCCGCATAGACGGCGATGCCCGATTCGTCGAGCCGCATCCGCCAAATCTGGTGCGGGCCGGCCATGGCGATGTAGAGATAGTCTTCGTGGACCCACAGGGCCCAAGGGCTGTTCAGCGCGGTTTTCGACGGTCGGGTCATGCGTCGCAACGGCGGCGCCGTACGGCTTTGCCGGCCGGTGCCGGCGATCGTGGTTACTTTTTCGTTACTCAGATCGACTTTGCGCAGCAGGTGGTTCTCGGTGTCGGCAATGTAAAGCGTTTCGTCGAACAGGGCCATGCCTTGCGGCTGTTGGAACTGAGCCGAGGCATAATCGCCGTCCGCGCGGCCGATTTTTGTTTGGCCGATGATTTTCAAGAGCGTGCCGTCAAGCTGCGTGATGACGATGCGGTTGTGGTTGCTGTCGGCGATGAACAGCCGATCGCCCGGCTCGTCGGCCAGGACCTTGCCGGGGAATCTTAGCGGCGTCTTCTCGGCCTTGCCCTTTTCCAACTCGAACCGTAGCGGCTTCTCGTCGAGCAGTCCCTGTTTCTTGTAGAACGGCAGCGCCCGTTTCATCACGTCGTCGAGTTGTTCGAAGGTGGCTTCGCCGCTGTTGCCCCAGACGGCATAGCCTTGCGGGTCGACGAGCACAAGGCTCGGCCAGGAGCGCACGCCGAGGCGTCGCCAGAGGACCATCTCGGCATCGTTGACGACCGGGTGCGTGATGTTATAGCGCAGCACGGCGTCGCGGATGTTTTGGGTGTCCTTTTCCTCGTCGAACTTGGCCGAGTGGACGCCGATCACGACCAGTT
The DNA here is from genome assembly GCA_964473065.1 of uncultured Planctomycetaceae bacterium. Taxonomy (GTDB): domain Bacteria; phylum Planctomycetota; class Planctomycetia; order Pirellulales; family Thermoguttaceae; genus CAYYOX01. Next base: position 5,297 of record CAYYOX010000324.1, read on the forward strand.
GGTCCGGATAGGCCTCTTCGAGTTTCTTCAGTTCCGGCAGCACGTGCATGCAGTTGATGCAGCAGTAGGTCCAGAAGTCCAACAGCACAAGCTTGCCGCGCAGGTCGTTTAGTTCGATCGGCGCGGCCGTATTGATCCAGTGAAGCCCCTCGGGAAAGGGCTGCATCTTGATCCGTTGCGGGAAGGGAGCATCCGCCATGTCTTGGGCCTCCGCGTTGCAACCGGCCAGGATGACGATTCCCAAGACCAAGGTGATTTTCAAGACCAGGGTCAGGCCCGCCCGCCATGCCGAGGGAAAAGTCATAAGCGTGTCCTAATAAGGATATGAGGCGTTCCAAGTAACGGTATGGCCCGGTGGTGCTGAAGTCAAACGCAAGGTGTTGAGTTTACCGGAGATGCGCTGCGGAGACTAGTCGAAAAAGCAACTCGGCGGAAACGGGTCTTTTGCCAGACTACACCGGCGACTTCTGCTGAGGAGGCTTCCGTACAAGACTCGCCGGATGCCCTACGGTCGGTCGTCTGCTCGCAACTGGTCGACCGCACTGACCACCGGATCGGTTGCACGAGAACGTTGCTTTCGCGGCGACTCTTGCTCGAATTCGTAAAGCCAGGAGGTCTTGCCCGCAGTGCCCCGTTGGTCGCTTGAGATTCGGCCGACGAGTTGTTCCAGGGCGGCTTCATGTACCCGCAGATCGGCGCCGCGGGTCGTCTTCGACTTCGCTTCGACTGGCGCAGCTTCCGCCCCTGACAGATCAAGGAGTTGAAGTTCGGTGGCCGACCACGTTTGGTTGTTCCGCGCGATCAGCGTGTCGATGGCGTCGACGCGGCGGTCGCGGTTGAAGTCGTGGATCGTGTCGAGCAATGCCGGGTTGAAGAACGGACGGGGGTTGTTGCGAGTCTCTAGCACGTCGTAGGCATCTACTTTACCGTCACCGGTAGACTCGCCGACCAGATTGCCGAAGTAGAACACGTCGGCGGCCGCAAGGCCCGTGTTGGCCGTGACTAGAATTGATACTTCCAGCCACGTGTTGGTGATCGCGTTATCGTCCCAACTCAGGAGGATTCGGTCGCTATCGCCGGGGCCAGACACAACGTCGATGCTTGGCGTTGGGGCATCGGACCAGCCGGCCGGCGTGTCGTCGTTGCCGAGCTTGAAGGTGAAATCGGTCGGGCCGATCGCTCCCGAGTTGGCCAGCCCAAAGACGTCGATGACGATCCCGTTGATTCCGCGGACATAGTTGGTGTAGTTGGCGAAGCCGGCCTGCTGGCCCGGCCGCAAGGGCGTTTTGTCCGCGGCGATGGCGTCGGCGTCGCCGAGGCCTTTTGTTTCGTTGTCATAGGCCGAATTGTTGTAAAAGACGTAACGGCCCGCCACGTCGTCGGTCCCCAGCAAGGGAACATCGCCGGGGGTAGGCGATTCGGCAGACCAACTGGCCGAGTCGTTTCCCCAAGCGAGTCGCGACGAACGATTCAACGACTCGCCCAGGCCGTCGGTGTTCGGTCTCCAAGTGTTGAGGTAGTCGACCTCGTCTTCGATCACGTGGGGAACGTACAAGGGGTCATCCGGCGGAGGCGTGTCGGGACGTTGCAGTTGGATTCGCTCGCCAAGGTCGCTTAAGTTGTCGTTCCGGTTGCCCAGTATGAGGGTCTCCAATCCGATGCCGTACTCGCTGCGCAACGCGTTCAGCTTGGTCGCATCGCTGGGATCGAACGAGACGATGACCAGGGCCTGATACGCATCCAGCACGGTGCCGGGGGCGAAGTCGTAGTCGAATCCCTTGCGCAATCGCCAGCCGGTCAGATTGACAGGATACGGCGCCGTGTTGTAGATTTCGATGAATTCCAGTTCGTCCGGCACATCGTTGCCCGGCGGATTGTACATCAGCTCGCTGATCACCAATTCCTGTGGCGGGCGGGGTCCGCTGTTGGCATCGTCCGGCGTGAAGCGGGTCATCGGGTACAACCCGCCCGACTCGTCAGGCCAACGCCCGAACGATTCGCCGGGCAGCGCGCGGCCGAACTCGACGTGATCGGCGAATCGCAAGGAACTTCCACCGCCGGGATCCATCAGCAACCAGACATCGTCACCCCGGGGACCGTTCAAGGCGAAATCCTTTGGCCCCGTGCCGCCAAACTCGGTCTGCTGGTCAACAATCAGTGTTTGATCCTCGTAGTGGCCTTCGTAAAAGGTGACGTAGCCATACGCGGGGATACTTGTGCCTGCGGGAATCTGGAACTTAAAGAAATCATCGTTGTCGTCGCTAAGCCACCAGCCGTCGAGCGCGACGTCCGTGTCGGTCGGGTTGTATAACTCGATCGCATCGACTGGGGAGCCCTCACCCTGGCCCTCTCC
>CAYYOX010000325.1:0-7614 GCA_964473065.1 uncultured Planctomycetaceae bacterium
CGGCTCGGTGCCTGTCCCCTTTTTCCACGGTGCCCCAGTGTCGCCGCCCGAAAATCCCGCCGGTGAAACGTTTAGCCGTCGCCGGCACGGCGATGAGATTGGAGATCTACCCCTCATCGCCGTACCGGCGACGGCTAAACGACTCGCGCAAATCTCTAGCAGCCCTCGGCCTCCAGCAATGGAGGTTGTGCCTCGAACTCGACCTGCCGCTGGCACCATTGGGCCACCTCCAACAGTTTGGCTTCCCGATCGGCTCGGGCGACCAGTTGCACGGCCACCGGCAGTCGGTCGTCGGCCAGACCGCAAGGAAACGAGACGACCGGCGCCCCGGCACAACTCCAGGGCGCCTGGAACTTCGGCGTGCCGGTCGTGTCCATCGCCAGCGGCGGGGCCGTCGTGTCGGTCGCCGGCATGATCAGCGCGTCGACATCCAGTTCGCCCAGAAACGCATCCACCCGTCGTTGATAGCGACGCAATTGGGCCAAGTCGGCCGCGTAGTCGACACCCGAGATGGTCAACCCTTCGTCCAGCAGCCCGGCAATCTTCGGGCCGTACGTTTCGCGTCGAGCGGGAAAGTTCTGCCGATGATACTCGGCCGCCTCGACCGCCATGATCCGGCGGTGCATCGGCTGCACCTGCTCGAAGCCGTCGGCAAACCGGACCGGCTCGATCGTTGCACCGGCAGCGCGTAGCTTATCGAGCGTCGCGCGGACCACCGGTTGAACCGAGGCGTCGGCGCCTTCCATGAAAAACTGCTCTAGCACTCCCAACCTGGGCGGCAAGGAGACTTCCGCCGGCTCGCCCGGGTAACGATCGTGAATGCACGAGAGCATGATCTTCAAGTCGTCGACCGACCGGGCCATGGGGCCGGGATGGTCCAAATGGTAGCTGACCGGCACCACGCCGTCGGTGCTCACACGGCCGAAGGTCGGCTTACAGGTGGCGATGCCGCAATAACTGGCCGGCCGGACCAGCGAACCGCCCGTCTGCGTGCCGATCGCGCCGAGGCACATCCCCATCGCCACGGCCGCCGCCGACCCGCTGCTCGACCCGCCGGGGCTTCGTTCGCTCTTCCCTAGGGTACGCGTCCCGGACGGATCGCAGCAGGCGAACTGCACGGTGACCGTCTTACCTAGGATAATCGCGCCGGCCCGACGCAAGGCTTCAACGATCGGCGCGTCGGACTCGGCCACATGGTTCTCTCGCAGCACCGAGCCGGCGCGGGTGGGAAACCCTTTCACGTCGACGATGTCTTTGATTCCGATCGGAATTCCATGCAGCGGTCCGCGAGGGGATTGCTTACCTAGGGTTTCGGCCTGCCGTCGGGCCCCGTCCTCATCGACCAGGACCCAGGCCTTGATCTGATCGTTGTACGCGCGGATTCGCTCAATACACCGCTCGACCATTTCCAACGGCGCAAGGCGACCCTCGCGGATTCCTGTGGCGGCTTCGGAAATGGATAACGGTCGGCTCATATGGAGACTCCTCGTGCTTTGGCAATGCAATGCTCAATAATGATCTGCTTGGCAATCCCTTCATGTTGAAAGATGATTCTTTCGGCTCATCCCAGAATCGAGTACCTGAGGGTTTGAAAAAGCGTGGACATGCTGCTCTCATGGAAGCAACTGGTTACCAAACAAGAACTTCCACGACGGAGCGAGCATGTCCACAACACTACTGTATCATGTATACAACATCCGCGGCTAGCGGTATCGAAGCATGAAACGCGTGCCTGGAGGAATTGAAGTTATCATCGAGCAGCCCAGGGACCGCTGTCGTTGTCCGGTATGTAAAGGCCGGAACGTGATCCTCAAAGGAACTAAAACGCGACATCGGTGCCCGCGTGCTCGACCAAAGAATTAAAGACTCCCGACCCCTTTATTTTCCGATACGCCACCGAAAGCGGCGTCGTGCTTCCTCCGGAGGGATCGGTTTTTTCATAACGAGTCGGCCCATTTCGCCCAGGCGGTTGAACACCGAAGCTCGCCGAATCGACGCAAGGTATTGCGTAGCAGGTGGTTACGAAGCTTCCGCCGGGCGGATGGGGTTTCGACCCAATCGGCGAAAGCGACGCCTCGTGCATGACGCGCTCGTTGACATGGCTGATAAGACCTCGTAGGCTACGGTCAAATCAGGGACCAATCCAGTCTCGCCGAAACCCCGAGGAGATCCGCCATGAGAAGTCACTGGTGTCTGCTGATGGCCGTGCTGCTGAACCTTCCCGGTGCAGCCGATGCGGCCGAGCCGATTCTTATCCCGGTCAAGATCGACGGACCGGTTCACGATCCGGCCAAGCACACCTATTGGTTCGGGCCCTTCAGCGAATGTGCCTCGGTGTTGGACGTCGACGGCGACGGGGATCTCGATATCGCGGCCGGGCGGAACTGGTACGAGGCGCCCCAGTGGACTAAACATCAGAACTTCCGCGACGGTGCCGAAATCAACGGCCCGGAAACCGACAACAACAGCGAATTCGCCATGGACGTCAATCGCGACGGCCATACGGATATCGTCAGCTCGGGTTGGATGCGCGTCAAGGGCGCCTTTTGGTACGAGAACCCGGGCCGAACCGGCGTGAAGTGGAAGGCCAGAAGGATTCACGCGGCCAAGAACATGGAAGGCGTCATTCCCGGCGACCTCGACGGCGACGGCGACGAGGACATTCTGGTCAACCATTGGGCCTTGGCGCCCGGTCAAGGGGTCACCTGGCTGGAATCGATCGACCGCGAGCCCTGGCTGAAAGAGCACGTCATCGGCACCGAAGGTGACAACCACGGCAACGGCATGGGAGACGTCAACGGCGACGGTCGTGTAGACATCGTGACTCCCAAGGGTTGGTACGAAGCGCCGCCACGGCCGGCCGAGCAAGCGTGGAAATTTCACGCCGACTATGTGTTTCACAAACTGGGCGAACCCGGGCGATACATCCCGGCGTCTCACCCGATCCTGGTGCACGACGTCGACGGCGATGATCTCAACGATCTGATCATCGGCGCTTCGCACGAGTACGGCCTGGCGTGGCTTCAGCAGAAGGTCGACGCAAACGGCCGGCGGAGTTTCACTCAGCACTGGATCGAGAAGGATTTCGGGCAGTTCCACACCATGGAACTCGGCGACATCAACGGCGACGGCCAAGTGGATCTGGTCACCGGCAAGCGTCTCTTCGCCCACCATGGCAGTGACATCAGCGCGTTCGATCCGCTGTTCGCCTTCTGGTACGATGTCCGCGGCGGCAAGTTCCAGCGACACGTCCTCTCGTACAATCACGTCCCGTACTATCCGGGAGAGAAAAACGTCAATCCGCCGCCGAACTGCGTGATCGCGGTGGGTATGAAGCTGAACATCGCCGACATGGACCAAGACGGCCGAAACGATGTGGTGATTGCCGGAAAGGGCGGGCTGTACATCTTTTTCAACAAAGGATCCTCCTCCTCGCCGCGCGGCAAACATAAGCTGCCCGAGCACGATACGTATCCCACCTGGGAAGAGTGGCACTAAACGCCGGGAATATGAATCATGAAGACATTCACACTCACCGCCCTGCTGGCAACGTCGATTCTTCTCCCCGCCGCCGTGCGGGCCGATGACGACGGCTTCGTTTCCTTGTTCAATGGCCCCTTGTTCAATGGCAAGGACCTTACCGGATGGAAAATGGCGTCATCCGGTCGCTGGGTCGTCCGCAGCGGCACATTGACCTTGCGAGACCGTAGCGACGGGCGCGAACACAACCACGAGTACCTCTGGACGGAACAAACCTACGGCGATTTTATCCTCGAACTGGAATTCAAGATCCCCCCACGAGCCAACAGCGGCATCTTTCTGAGGACCTCGGATCTGAAGAACCCGGTCTATACGGGTATCGAGGTGCAAGTGTGCAACTCCCACGGCAGAGAAAAGCTCACCCGAGGCGGCACGGCCGGTGCGATCTACGATTGCCTGGCGCCGACCGAAAACATGGTCAAAGAGCCGGGCCAGTGGAACCGCTGTCGGATTACCTGCCAGGACAGCCGGATCATCGTGGTGCTCAACGGCCGGCAAGTGATCGACATGGACCTGAACCGGTGGACCGAGCCGCACAAGAACCCCGACGGCACGCCCAACAAGTTTCCCCGGCCGCTGAAGGACTTCGCCCGGGAAGGCCACGTCGGGTTGCAAGACCACGGTCTGCCGGTGTGGTACCGCAACATCACAATCAAACGGCTGAAGAACTAAAAGGACCCATCATGCGACGGCTATCGATGATCTCTACGCTGACCCTGTTGACCACATGCCTTGGAGCCGCAGCGGCCGAACCCGTTTTTACGCTCACGCCCGATGCCCACGGAAAGATTCTCAGGGCACCCGATGGCCGCGTTGTTTTCCGATACATGACCAAGAAGCCGATCGAGACGAACTTGACAGCCAACAGTGTCTGTTGTCTTTATCCTCTCTACACACCCAAAGGCACGCGGGCCGTCGACTTTGCCCCCGGCGACCACCGCCACCATCGCGGCGTCTTCCTTGCCTGGCACGCGACGAAAGTCGGCGAGCAAGGGGCCGACTTCTGGGGCTGGGGTGAGTTTGCACCGACCGAGGGACGTGTGATCAAGAATCGCGGCGTCAAACTCGTCGAGGCCGATGACGACCACGCCGCCATCGAGGTCCGCAACGACTGGATGGTCGAAGATGAAGTGGTCATCAAGGAACTCCTCGCGATCAACGTAGCCGAGACAAACGAGACGTACGTCATCGATCTCGATTATCGGCTCACGCCGACGGTGGACGTGACTCTCGCGGAAACCGCTTTCGGCGGGTTCTGCGTGAAAGGCCGCAAAGAAGGCAAGGCCCTCTACACCAGCCCCAACGGCGAAGTCAAACTGCCGAAGCCGCATCACCTCAAGCCCGAGACCGATTGGCCGGCCGCCCCATGGTACGACTACACCATTCGCCTCGACACGGGCCAGACGGTGGGCGTTGCCGTCTTGGATCATCCCGACAATCCGCCCTCCACTTGGCACAATCTTCACCCCATCGCCATGGTCAATCCGTGCATCGTGGCCTTGGGACCGGTCGAAGTTAAAAAGGACCGAACGCTCCGGCTCCGTTACCGCCTGGTCGTCCACGACGGTTCGCCCCCGGTGGAATTGCTCAACAAGCTATCCACCCGGTGACTATCCACCCGGTAACGGGGAATCTCAACCGCAACGGAACCAACAGCCGCAACCTCATCCCTCCCACTAAACCGAAAGGAATCCCGCCATGACCCACCGCATCACCAGACGTAGTTACCTGAAATCGACGGCCGCGGCCGCCACCGCGTTTACGATCCTGCCCGCCGGGTTGGCCCGGGGGTACGCGGCCAATGAGAAACTCAACCTCGGCATCATCGGCGCCGGAGGACGCGGCGGCGCGAACCTGCAGGCGGTGGCCGGCGAAAACATCGCAGCCTTGTGCGATGTCGACCGCGGTCCGCTCAATGCGGCCGCTCGCCGGTTCCCCGACGCAAAGACCTATACCGATTTTCGAGAGCTTCTAAGCGAAGCAAAGGGCCTCGACGCCGTGGTGGTCAGCACGCCCGACCATTGCCATGCCCCGGCCAGCGTGATGGCCATGAAGCAGGGCCTGCACTGCTACTGCGAGAAGCCGCTGACCCATAGCGTGCATGAAGCCCGTGTGATGGCCCAGGTGGCGACCGAAAAGAACCTGATCACGCACATGGGCACGGGCGCCCAAAGCAGCGAGGCCTCGATTCGCACGGTCGAGGCGATCCGTGCCGGGCATATCGGCGACGTGGTCGAGGCCCACTGCTGGACCGACCGGCCGATTGGATGGTGGGCGCAAGGGATGGAGCGTCCCGCGGGCGAAGACCCGGTGCCGGATCACATCGATTGGGACCTGTTTATCGGCCCTGCCCCAATGCGACCCTTCAAAGCAGCCTGGCCGGAAGACCATCCGGCCCGCAAGAAGTGGCGCCATCCGCAGGTGTACCATCCGTTCGTGTGGCGTGGCTGGTGGGATTTCGGCACCGGAGCGATAGGCGACATCGCGCCGCACGTCATGAACGTCGTGTTTTGGGCACTCGAATTGGGCCCGCCGAGCGGTGTGGAAGTCGTCGACACGTCGGGCATGATGCCGGAGATGTTTCCCGAGTGGAGTATCGTGCGTTACGACTTCCCCGCCCGGGAAGGCCGGCCGCCGTTTAAGCTCTTCTGGTACGACGGCAAGAAGACCCCGCCAGCGGAGTTGTTGGCCGGTTCGTCCGGAGGCAATCCCTTGTTCGTGGGCACCAAGGGCAGCATCCGTGTAGGCGGGACGCCCTATCCGGCCAAGGAGTTTTCCGACTACGAGTGGCCCGAGCCGACGCTACCCCGCCGCGGCGAGATTCACGCCGAATGGATCAAGGGCATCAAGAACGGCACGCAGACCGGTTGCCCGTTCAGTTACGCCGGCCCCATGACCGAGGCCTATCTGCTGGGCAACATCGCCCTGCGCGTCGGCCAGCGGATCGAGTGGGACGCGACGGCATCTCGCGTCACCAATTGTGAAGAGGCCAACCCGTATCTCCACCGCGAGTATCGCGACGGTTGGAGCCTGTAATCGAATGTTTTCTCGAACCATGCAAAGTAGATTGAACTAACCGGAGGACAAACGGTCATGAAACGACATGGGCCTCTTATCATGATGGTGTTCGCATTCTTGATGACGCCTTGCCTTGGCGGCGAGAAGTTCAAGCTCGAGCCGGGATTCGTGCGGCTGGACAATGGCAAAGACCTCACCGGCTGGTACGGGTCCAAGTGGTCGGGTGCGGACACGCACAACACGAGCGGATGGAGTGTGGTCGATGGGGCCATCCATCTCGACTACAAGGCCGCCCAAAACCACCTCTTCAGCCGAAAGAAATTCGGCCGCAACACCATCATTCGGTTGCAGTTTCGGGCCGCCCATGGGGCCGACTCGGGATTGAACGTGCACGGAACGCAGTTTCAAGTCCGCGACTACATCAACTCGCTTCCCGACAACAGCACCAAGAAGTACGCCTTCGCCTGCAAGCCGCCGGGTGAGTGGAACGACCTGGAACTGGATATCACCGACGGCGTGGCCGTGATCCGGCTCAACGGCAAAGTACTCGAGAAGGCCTGGAGGATCGGCCCCGCCGCCGACCGCGGCCTCGGTCTGCAACGAGAAATGGGCGACTTCGACTTCCGCCGCCTCCGGATAAAGGAAAAGAAACCCGAAAAGGACAAACCATGAAACTTGGATTCGTCAGTGCGATCTTGCCGGACCTTTCCTTGGAGGAAGTGGTTTCGTTTGCATCTGCCGAAGGTTTTTCGTGCGTCGAATTGATGTGCTGGCCCAAGGGACGTGCCCAGCGGCGTTACGCCGGCGTAACCCACGTCGAAGTCGATCGCCTCGACCAGACCGGCGCCGATCGGATCAAGGAACTCCTGCAGCAGGCCGGCGTGGCCGTTAGCGGGCTGGGATACTACCCTAATCTGCTCACTCCCGACATCGGTTACGAGGGGCCCGTGTGCATCGAAGTCGAAGACCGCGCTTACGAGGAGAACTTGGACTCGCGAAAGCGGGCCTTGCGGCAGAGTCGGAATTTCATATCACAGTACGTGCCTTGACTTAGGA
>CAYYOX010000326.1:0-4363 GCA_964473065.1 uncultured Planctomycetaceae bacterium
CATGAACCTATACCACAATGGCGGGATTCAGTGCAACAGCAGTAGGACACAAGGAAAAAGTAGAATGTCCCCTTTTTGTTGGCGTCACTCGGATGCCGTTGGTTAGGGTGCTTTCGGGGGCTAGGATTACTTGTTGGCCTTTGGTTAGGCCGGTTAGGATCTCGACCGACTCGTCGTTGATCAGGCCGATTGTGACTGGTTGCAATTCGGCTCGGCCGTCGCGGACGGCGTAGACTTGCCAGTTGCCTTGGCTGTCGCGGAACAGCGCCGAACGGGGGACGGTCATGGCGTCGGGCTTTTCGGCCGTGAGGATTTTTACGCGCACACGATAGCCGACGCCCAGACCGTCCGGGCCGACCAGTCGCTTGTGGTCCTCGGGATCCATGCGAATAATGACCTTCACGCGTTGCTGCTCGACGCCCAAGGAACTGACCTTGGTGAACCCGGCCGGATAGATTCGCGTGACTTGACCCTTGGCGGTCGGCTGCCCGATGGCCGGGCCGTAGATCTCGACCGGGTCGCCCACCTGGGCGCTGACCACGTCGAGGCTAAGCACGTCGGCCTCGATTTCCAAGTCTTCCAGTCGCCCGATTTCGAGCAGCGTGTCGCCCGCCTGAAGAAACCGTTCGTTGTGGATCGGGCGTTTCAGTACGATGCCGTCGACCGTGCTGTGCAGGGTGCCGCGTTCTTGGTTCTGTAGGATTTCCTGCAACAGGGCTTCGGCCTCGGCCTTTTGTTTGAGCAGTTCGTCTTCGGTCAACTGTTTGCGGTCGATGAACTGGCGGACCATGGTGGGCAGCAGGTCGGTGGCAGCCTTCAGTGCGACCATCGAGGCGTGGACCAAGACGTCCTGTTGGTAGTCGACCTGGCTTTGGATCCGTTCCAGCAGGGCTTTCTCCAGGTCGTCCTGGGTGGCGGCCCCGGCGTTTTTGGCCTGACTGATGCGTCCGAAGTTGGCCTCGGCATAGTCGTACTTGGCCTTACCCGAGGTCTTTCGAGATTCGGCCGCCTCGACCACCGGATTCATCGAGTCGACAAAATGCTGTGCCTGTGCAAAGGCCGTCTCTTCCACGGTCACGTCGGCATTCTTGCGGATGGCCGCGTCGAGCCGCTGCACGGCCGCGGTCGCCCGATTGACGGCCAGTTCCAGGTCCCTCTGAACGATCCGGGCCACGATCTGACCCTTTTCGACCGGCATACCTTCGGTCACCGTGATGGCCTCGATCCGTCCGGCGGCCGGCATGGTGATCAGGTGGATCTCCGGCAATCGGGTTTTCGCCCGCTCGTCGATGAACTGGTGAATCGGTCCGCGTGCGACCACGGCCGTCTCGACCGGGATGCCGGACGTCATGCGGTGGACGATTCCCCAGATGATCAACCCGCCGATTACAATGCCGCCGAGGACGATCCAGTGTTTGGTTTTCATGGTAGGGTCCCTTGTCGATTCAGGTCGCCGCGGGGGCGACCGCTAAACGGTTCAATCTAACAACCAATTTGCAATCTTCAATTTCCAATCTTCAATTTGCAATCATTCTTTCGCCTTGAGCGCTTCGAGCCAATCCATCCTATGAACGATCAACTGGACGGCCAGATGGGCCACCAGGGCAAATATCACTGCCGCGACGAGCGTCGAGATCCAGGTTCCGGCCGAACTGACCACCGGAAGGCGAAACATCTCGGTATCGTTGGCCATCGAAGCCAACACGCTCAGCCCGTATCCGACCGGCATCCCCAGCACGGTGCCCAAGAGGGTCACGATCAGGCTTTCGCGCAGCAGCAGGCTTCCGATCTGCCACGGTCCATAGCCGAGCACGCGTAGCGTGGCGATCTCGCGTTCTCGTTCGGTCAGGCTGACCAGCGACGAGTTCAGGATGCTGCCGAAGAAGATAATCCCGGCAAACAGCACCAAGAACGCGATCAACATCCACATCATGTCGATGAACGTCTTTTCCAAGTTCCGCACCATGTCGGCCCGCGTGTTGACGGCCTGCAGGGCGGGCATCTGTTTCAGTTCGCGGTACAGGGCCGCCGTATGGGCCGGGTCGTGATCGGTTGCCAGTTGCACGCCCGTGAGGGCTAGTTCCTCGCCGATCAGCCGGCTAAGGTACCGGATGTCGGTATAGACGGCCGTACCCAGGTAGCTGTCGGAGATCGCGACGACCGGTGCCGAGTGCAACTGCCGCAATCCGCTGACGGGCCGAAAGCTGACCATATCGCCGCGCTTCAGGTGCAGCATTTCGGCCAGTTTTCGGCTCATGGCCAGCCCGGCCGTGGGAATGCGAATCGGATTCGCATCGATGTTGCGCGGCACGGTCAGTCTGGCGTCGGACGCTAGGCCCGTGATGCCACCTTTCTTGCGATGCGAGCCGTTGTAGAAGGTGCAACCGACGTTCAGCAGCGGTTCGGCCCGATCGACGCCGGGCAGTCGGGCGGCTTCCAGCAGGGCGTCGGTCCCGCGCTCGTCTTTGAACGTCAGGTCGATGTCGCTGCGCAACAGCCATTTGAACTGAAAGTCGATCAGGTAGACGGTCGCCTCGGTCATCATGAACCCGCAGACGAGTATACTGGCCCCCATGGCGGCGGCGAACAGTCCGGCGGTCGTGCGGAGCCGGTTTCGCAGGATGCCGCGCAGCACCATCCGCCAGCCGGAACTCAGGCGGCGCCAGAGCCAGCCAATGCGTTCCAGCAGCACGGCCCCGCCTCGCTTGGGTGGTTTGGGGCGCATGGCCTCGGCCGGTTTCAGTTTCAACACGGCCCGGGTGCCGTGCAGGCTGCCGATCACAGCGCACGCGATACTGACCATCATCCCCACCGAATGCAGCCCGGGGTAGAAATGATTGTTCAACTCCGGGAACTCGAAGAATCGCCGGTAGATGACCGTCATTCCATAGGCCATCCAATATCCCAGCCCGCAACCGAGCAACCCGCCGGCAATGCCCACGGCCAGGGCGAACTTCAGAAAATGGGCGAACACTTGCAGGTCGGAGTACCCCAGGGCCTTGAGCGTGCCGACGGTCGTTCGCTGTTGTTCGGCCAGACGGCTCAGCAGCACATTGAGCACCAAGGCGGCGACCGAGAGAAAGATGACCGGCAGCACCATGCCGGCGCCTTTAAGCCCCGCGATCTCCTGGGTGACGTACTTGTTCGAGGCCTGATCGGCCAGCGGCGTGGTGGAAAAGACGCCATGCGAGGCCAGCCGGTCTTCGATCCGCCGAAGGATCACCCCCGGCCGATCGCGGACTTCCGGGGCCAGCCGGCCGAGGAGTTGGTTGGCTGCCCCGTCGAAATCGAACACGTCCTCGGCATAAGTCTGTTTCAGGTAAAACACGCCAAAATGTTCCGGGTCGGGCGTAATGGCGCCCGGAGCCAGCAGGAAGACAAACTCACTGCTGATGGCCGTGCCGACGATGAATAACTCCTGGCGACGATTGTTCAGCACGAGATGGATCCACTGGCCCGGTTTCAGGCCGTGGTGCCGGGCGAACGCCTCGTTGACGATCACTTCGTTCTTGCGGACGTCGGTAAAGTAGTCGCCTTGCCGAAGCATGATGTCATTGATCGTCGGCCCGCGCCGGTCGGGCAACGAAAGGACCAGTCCGTTGAGCGGCGCGACGGCCCCGGGTAAATCGACCGTGGCACTGAACTGGATACGGGGACGAATCTCCGTCACGCCGGGCAACTCGGCTAGCGGGGCCAACTCGGCCAGCGGGACCTTCTTCAACTCGACCGAGAAGTCGGCCATTCGGCACTGCGCGTAGTAGCGCGCCTGAGCCTCGCCCAGGTTGAAGTAAGCCGACCCCATGGCGACCAAACAGGCCACACCTACGGCAATGATCCCCACGATGGCTCCAATCATGAGCCAATTTGTGCGAAGCTCGCGGCCGAGTTTTCGATCCAGCACGCTCACCAGGAAATCTCCTCGGGCGGGACCGGTTCGGGATTGCCATGCACCTCGACCACCTGCCCGCTACGCAGGCGGACCACGCGGTCGGCGATCGGGGCGATGGCGCTGTTGTGGGTGATCAGCACAATCGTCTTGCCCAGGCGTTGTTTCAGGTCGACCAACATCCTCAGCACGCGCTTGCCCGTGGTGAAGTCGAGCGCCCCGGTCGGCTCGTCGCAAAGGAGCAAGTCGGGATTCTTGGCCAAGGCCCGGGCGATGGCCACCCGCTGCTGCTCGCCGCCGGAGAGTTGGGCGGGGAAATGGTCGATTCGGTCGCTCAGCTCGACCATCTCGAGCGCCTCGCCGACGTCCATCGGGTTGCGGCTCAGTTCGGTCGAGACCATCACGTTTTCCCAGGCCGTCAGGTTGGCTACCAGGTTGTAAAACTGGAAGATGAATACCGCAGTACCCATACGGAAT
>CAYYOX010000326.1:4373-7611 GCA_964473065.1 uncultured Planctomycetaceae bacterium
AGATACCCACCGTTTGGGGTCGGTATTGGGCCGGTTGGGCCGGGGTGAAGCGGCTCATCTGCTGGTCGAGATACCAGACCTCGCCGCAGGTGGCCGTATCGAGTCCGCCGACGATGTTCAAAATGGTCGACTTACCCGACCCGCTGGGCCCGACCATCACCAGCAGTTCGCCCTGGTGGATTTGCAACGACACGTCGCGCAGGGCCTCGACCGAGACGTCGCCCATGCGGAACGTCTTGTCGACCTCTTCCAGCCGCAACAGAGCGTGATTCGTGTTGTCGGGAGGCGTGGTTGCCATGGGATATCCTTGAATCGCTCGCCGGGGCCCGCCAGATAAGCGCATAATCACCCTATCTGGAACGTACGTCAAGACTTAAGGCCGGGCAATCTCTCCGAGGTGAGCGGGTATATACTGCCGCTTTTTTCCGTTACAATTGATCCTTTCGGCACAACACTACAAAGCCGCGACCGGTGGTCGCGCCCGGCAGCGGCGGAAACGGTGGGGTGTTCTCTGGTTCCGGCGCGACCACCGGTCGCGGCTTTGTAGTTCCGGCGCGACCAACGGTCGCGGCTTTATAGTTCCGGCGCGACCAACGGTCGCGGCTTTATAGGGGGATTTGACCTTATGGTCCATCAGCAGCAAATCACTTTCGAGACCGATCATCACGGTGAAATGAACGACCTTACGGCCGAAGTGGCTCGGGTGGTCGAGGTGTCGAAAATCACCACGGGCGTGGCCCAGGTATTCTCCGTTGGCAGTACGGCGGCTGTTAGCGTGGTCGAGTTCGAGCCGGGACTGGTCCGCGACGTGCCCGAGACGCTCGACCGGCTCATGCCGCCCAGTCGTCACTACGGCCACGAGCAGGCCTGGCACGACGGTAACGGCCACTCGCACCTGCAAGCCACCATGATGGGCCCGTCGCTGTCGGTCCCCGTGACCGACGGCCAACTGGTGCTGGGCACCTGGCAGCAGATTTTCCATCTGGAATGCGACGTGAAGCCCCGGCAACGAACCGTCGTGGTGACGGTGCTGGGCGAGTAACCCTTACCATGAGGGGGTGGCTGGGGCAGAGCGAAGCGGTGCCCCAGTGGTTTGACGTCTGGGGCTTCGCTGCGCTCAGCCGCCAGCCACCCTTAGGCTATTGCACAACCGTTTCGCACCGACCGCTCATCTGATAAACTTGGAAACTTAACAAGAGCATTCCCCCACCAACACCGAAGGAGATTGTCATGCGCCGCAAGAGTAGTGTATTGGGATGGTTCGGACTCGTCGTTCTGGGACTCGGTATCGCTACCGCCGGGGCCGATGAGAAGTGGGTTGTTTACGAGGGCGGAGACGGGCCGGGCAAGGGTAAGCATATCGTGTTTGTTACCGGCGATGAGGAGTATCGTTCGGAAGAGTCGATGCCCCAGTTGGCCAAGATCCTGGCCACGCATCAGGGCTTCAAATGTACGGTGCTGTTTGCGATCAATAAAGAGAGCGGCGAGATCGACCCGGTCACCGTCGACAACATCCCGGGCCTGGAGGCCCTCGATTCGGCCGACCTGATGGTGATGTTCCTGCGTTTCCGCGAGTTGCCCGACGCGCAGATGAAGCACATCATCGACTACACGAACTCGGGTTGCCCGATCGTGGCCCTGCGGACCGCCACGCATGCGTTCCTGTACAAGAAGAACCTCGACAGCCCGTATGCGAAATACAGTAGTTTCAACGAGGAATTCAAAGGTGGCTACGGCCGGCAAGTCTTGGGCGAGACGTGGATCAACCACTACGGCCTTCACCAGATCGAAAGCACGCGGGGTCGGATTGCCGAGGGCATGGAGGACAGCCCGTTGGTCAACGGTTGCGAAGACATCTGGGGCCCGTCCGACGTCTACGGCCTCACGACCTTGTTCGGCGATTGCAAGCCGGTGATCATCGGCCACGTGCTGGTGGGCATGAAGCCGGAGGACGAGCCGAATACCGAGAAAGACCCGGTGCCGATTGCGTGGACCAAGACCTACACGGGCACGCAGGGCAAGGCGTCTCGCATCTTCACCACGACCATGGGCCACGGCGATGACTTCAAGAGCGAAGGGTTCCGTCGCCTGCTGGTCAACGCCTGTTACTGGGGCCTTGAGATGGAAGACCAGATCCCCGAGCGTGCCAAGGTCGACATCGTGGGCCAGTACGACCCCGTGCCGATCGGCTTCGGCGCCAACAAGAAGGGCGTCAAGCCGGCCGACCACAAGCTATAAGCACCAGCCGCTTGCGGCTTTGCACGATCTTGGGATACGTAATATGTAATGGGATGAAACGCCACCTCGCCGAGGTTAAACTTGGTGTTTTGTCAACGATCATCTGTTTTCCCCGGGAGGTAGCGTTTCATCCCATTACAAGAATTCGCGGCGCATTCGATCAAAGATCGCCGCTTCCGGAGACGCCGATGCCGTTGAGATGGTTGATTTGGCCGAAGGAGAACAGCTTGGGTTCGACTTGCGTCCAGGCCAGTCGGGTGATCGAGCCGTTTTGCAGGACGAACGGATGCCGCTCGGCGGGGATTTCCAAAAGGGACTTCAGCGCGGCGGCCAACAGTCCGCCATGCGTGATGACGGCGATTTGCTGGTGGCCGGACTCGCGGATCGACTCGAACGCCTCGCGGCCGCGCTGCATCAATCGGCGTCGGGTTTCGCCGCCGGGGATCGCGAAGTCGGGGTCGCCGCTTTGCCAACAGGCCCACTCCCGGGGGTGCAGCTTGGGCAAGTCGCTGCGGAGTTGGTCCTGAAAGATGCCGGCATGGATTTCCATCAACCGCAGGTCGGTCTGGATCGGCAAGTTCAATGCCTCGGCCAACGGCTCGGCCGTTTGCAGGGCGCGGCGCAAGGGACTAGAAAAAACGGCCTCGATGGGCGACTTGGCCAACTCGGCCGCCACCGCCTCGCCTTGAAGGCGGCCGAGATCCGAGAGCGGCACGTCCGATTGGCCTTGGATCCGACCCTCGGCATTGTACGAGCTTTCGCCGTGTCTGACGCAGTAGAAGAGCATTTTTCGAGTACCTAAGACCATTGCAGGCCAAGTTCCGCCAACCACGATACCCGTTGTGGCAGGTCGAGGCAACTGCCCGGACGGAACGAACCCCTCGCAATAGGGGCCGGGCCATCTCTGGCGCGTTGACAAGCGACCGGCCGCGAGGGATACTTGAAGGTTCGCCACTTGAGAAATATGTGCCTGTTATGCAAAGGAGTTCGCCGTGACCGC
>CAYYOX010000327.1:0-7607 GCA_964473065.1 uncultured Planctomycetaceae bacterium
GCCCTGGTGCCAAATCTCGTCGGGGCCGGCATCGCGGTCGAGCGCGACGTGTTTGTCCGAGGGATCCGTCAGTTTCTTTTTGGCAGTCACCGCAATGTCTGGCGAGCCTTGTTCACCATCCAAGCAAACGACGTTCGCGTGCTCCACATCCGCCGGGCGTCGATGGACACGGCAACCCTCGACGAAGTTGACGACTAGCCCCGCGGAACTATGCGTGTCACGGGCGGATGCAGTCGTCGGTGATCAGGCGTGAGGGATCAGGGAAACTCGCGGGAAGCCCGGGCGGGGTGACTTGTCGACCTTTTTCGATCCGGCCCGCAACGGCAAGGTTCAGGTCCAGCAGTTGGGCCAGCAGGTCTTTCTTGGGCGAGAAGCCGTAGGCCCCCAGCACGGCCGTGTCGAGCGCAGCGTGGGCGTCCTTAAGCGGATTCCTGCCGGGCAACTCCAGCGTACGATACACGGCCCGCAGCCCGCCCTTGATCTTCTCAAGCGCCTTGGCCCGCACCCGCCGAATTCCACACGCCGCCTCAGCCACCGCCTCAATCTGCGCCACGTTCGGCGACTGCGGCCAGGGGAACGTGTTGAAGACGGATTCGGGAGTGTAACGGAAGTCGGACTTGAGTTTTGAACACTTCGTCACGAACCAGAGCCAATGTGCATTCGATTGCAGGATACCGAAGCTGTAATCATCCTCGAATGCAAAGCACTGCAACGCATCTCCGGGACGAATCATCTTGTCAAGGAAAGCAAAGACCGGCCGCTTCGTGACACGTGAACAGATTAGAAAGCGCCGTTTCGAGTCCACATCATCGACCAATTCACGTCGCGGTCGCCAGTGCATCCACCAACGTTGCAGTTGATCGCTGCGCGATGCGTCCGACTCGTGAGCTTTCTCTGCTCTCTCATTTACGTCAGGCAAGACGGTTGCCTCGATGTGTGCGATCGCTCCAGCAAATTGTCTCGCGTCGAGAATGGTCATTTGACCAAAGTCGATGACGTACCTTGTCGGTGTTCCGTCGCCCGATAACATTTCCCGACCAACGAGATAGGGAAAGATCACCGAATTGGACTTCGGGTCTTTCGCAACCAGTTGCGCCTTCTTGGCCGCGTCGAGCACAAAACCAGAATGTCCGGGCGTAACACCTTGGCAAACGATCACTCCGCTTGTGTTGCACGCGAGAACACGCGCGCCGGTAACATCGGTTTGGTCCGAGAGATCCGGGTTGATTACAGGACCGTCGCGAAAGGCAAGTTCGTACTCTTTTGTCGCCGGCCCAGTCCCCTTCTTCCGAATCTTCCTCTTTCCGGGCTCCGGATCCACCTTGAACCACAGCCGTCGCATTTCGGGAATCAGCAACTGCTTGCGCACCCGCTCTTTCTCGGCTTTCGTCCATTGCGGATTGGCCTGCTGATGCTTGACCCAGTTGGCAATCGAGACGTGGACGTTGGCTTCGCCGGACCAGGGTTGGTTGTCGACGGCTTCGACGATCGTGCCGCCGGCGGCGATGTGGTCCAGGCCGCCGACGCGGGACTTGTTGTTGCGGATGTTTTGCGTGCCGACCAGCCCCGCTCGACCAGCCACGTTATTGTCGGCCGTACACTCCGGTAGGTGGTCCTGTGCCTTGCGGAACCAGAGGACACAGTAGTCGGCCATGCCGGGCACTTGGGGATAGGTCTTGCGAACGGCGTTGATGTAGTCGGGCCCCAGGTCGGGTTTGAGCTTCTTGGCGCCGTTGAACGGTGGATTGCCGATGATCACGTCGGCCTTCGGCCACACGGCCGGGACCGGCTCGCCGTTCTCCAGTAGTGGACGTCGCCAGTTGCTTCGCTCGCCGTCGAGGCCCATCAACTCGGAATGGATCAGCGCGTCGGCGGCGATGAAGTTGGCGTCGAGGTTGTCCAACGGCAGGGCCCGTTCGTCTACCTTCAGTTCGTCGATGGCCAGCTTGCGGGCGATCATCATTGTCACTTTGGCTAGCTCGATGCCCAACGGATTGATGTCGATGCCGTAGAACTGATTGGCGGTAACAAAGCCGATCAGCCGTTGCTTGTCTTTGCGAGTGGAAAGTTGATGGATCCGTTCGAAGATGCGTGCCTCGAGTCGTTTCATTTCGCGGTAGGCGATGTAGAGGAAATTGCCGCTCCCGCAGGCCGGATCCAGCACGGTGAACTCGGTCAATCGCGTCCGCAATTCCAGCAGACGTTTGCGGGACCGGGCATTGTCGATCAGTTCCCGCCACGGCTCGACGATCGTCGGGCCGACGATTTTCATAATGTCGACCGGGTGGGTGAAATGCGCACCGTAGGCCCGGCGTTCGCCCTGATCGACCGAATGCTCGAAGAGCGTACCGAAGATCTCCGGGCGGACGTTGGACCAGTTGGCCTCGGCCGCTCTTTGCAACTGGGCAATCTCGTCCGGATACAGCTCGATCCGGGCGGGTTCGACGAACAGACCGCCGTTGAAGTAGTCGACGCCTTTGTGCCGCCCGCCGGGCGTCTTTCCGGGCGTGTTCATTTCGACAAACAGTTGCCCCAACAGGTCGTAGCTCTTGTGTGGCTCGTCGCATTCGTCGAGCAGGCGCGCGAACATGTATTGATCGAGCAAGCCGATATCTTCGGCAAAGAGAGCGACGAGCGATTGCAGGATGAAATGCTGAGCCAGCGCTCGATCAACACCGCGAGTGACCAGCTTATTGAAGCAAGTCGCCAGTCGATCGGCCGCGGCGCGAGTAACCGCTTCATGATCGTTGACGAAGACGGGCTTTTCCGGCGTGGGGAAAAGGAACGCAAGTGGGCCGTAGCGTCGCGGCAAGTCCTCGACTTTCAACCGGTCGACCGGCGAGTCCATCTGCGTCTCGAAGTCGTAGATCCAAAACTCGTCGAAATTGCACAAGACGACGTAACGGGGGCGGCCGGGTGCGAGCCGCACCCAATAATCGAAAGCCTGGCGAAAGTGGCGCGAGAGGTCCACGCCGCGCTTCTTCATTTCGATCAGCACGATGGGCTTCCAAACGTAATCGGCAAATGCCGTTCCGCCGCCGTCCTCTCGGGATTTGCGAATGCGGAATTCAGGCGTGCCGCCGACGTCCAGGCAACCGGGTTGACCGAACGCCTGGAATAGGCGGTCGAGGAAGATCTGTGCTTCACCTTTCTCGTCGCCGGTGATGTGCTGATCCACCCACTCGGCGAAGGACTCGAGACGATCTGTTCTTATTCCGACCATAGTGTGTGGCCCAGGCGATTATTTCTTCAAGCGGCGACCAACAGGGATTTAGATGACCCCTGAGTCTGAACTATCGGGACAGGGTTGTCAACCATCGGTGGCCGGTGCAGCCCGCAGAGACCGTGCGATGCCATGATTCTAGCCGTCAAACGTCCGAATCTCGCTTCGGTGCAAAAAAACCCAGATCGCAACCTATCCCGTGCGGAACGGATGGCCGTGGAGATTGTCTCCCTGGCTTACGGCGCATTTCTCAACCGGCCTTCACAACACTACGCGACTCGACAAGAGTACCGTTTAATCCCTGGATGTCCGACGCATTTTGCGAGCCGTTTCGCTAATTCTGCGGGTCGCCACTGCGCGGCTCGCTTTCGGTCCGGTCGGTTGTTTCCAGAATCTGGCCGTCGTTGAGCAATCGCGCCCGCAACCTTGAGTAAGGCACGTCCTGCACGGGCAGTCCGTCGTCGATCGCGATGGCGGCGGCCGTCGCCGCGCTTTGGCCGAGAATCATGAAGACCGGCTCCATGCGGATCGAACCGAAGGCGATGTGCGAACTGGAAACGCAGACCGGAACCAGCAGGTTCTCGGCCTGACCTCGCTTCGGAACGAGGGAACCGTAGGCGATCTGGTACGGCCCCTTGGTCGACACGCCGATGTCGCCTTCGTTCTGCACGTAGCCTTCCGGCGTGACGTAACGCTGCACGTTGTGCGAGTCGATCGTGTACGAGCCCATGCCGACCGAATCGGGAGTGGGGCGACGTTTGCGCAGCTCGTTTTCCGTCATCACGAAGCGGCCGATCATACGTCGGGCCTCTCGGACGTAGATCTGATGCGGCCAACGGCCGTTGTCGACAAACTCGTCCTTGGCCAAGCCGAATCGACTCATCTTGTTACGAACTTCCGCCGGCACGTGCGGGTCGTTGGCCAGGAAATACATCAGCCCCTTCTGGTACGTCTCATGCTCGCGGATGATTTCCCGGCGACGCGCGTAATCGGCCTCCGGATAGTCGTAATTCATGCCGATGTTGTCGGTGCTCATCGGGCCATGGTTGTTCGTGTCGGTTTTGCGATTGGGGATCGGGTCGAACTTCTGGAAGGTCTCTCGCCAGCCGGCGTCGAAGATACGCACCAGCAGTTCGTATTGCTTCGGGGTGTAACCCTCGGGCTTGGGAAACGGCACGCGATTCTCCGGATGATCGGTCAGGCACATGCGAAAACAGTAGGCCTGTGCTCTTTTGTCACCCGCGCCGTACTCGCCCGGCGGATCGGGGCTGATCCGCGGTAGCAGGCCGCTGGAAGGATCGTCGGGAACGACATAAGGGCTGATCTTCTTCTTCACGGCACCGAAATGATGCCGGTGATGCAACACGCCGGTCTGCACGCCGCCGAACTGTTCGCCATAAGTGGCCTTCGATTCGCGGCCGACGTGGTAGCTGACGCCTGCCGCGGCCATCAAGTCGCCCTCATAGGTCGCGTCGATGAACATGCAGGCTGCGTAGGTCTCGCCACAAAGCGTCTTGATCTTCGTGATCCGGCCATTTTTCTTCACGACCCCCTTTTGGCGATCGAGCCAGCGGTCGCGGTAGACGGGAATCTTGTGCCCGGCGACGAAATCCTCGAACACCTGCTCGGCCACGTGCGGCTCGAAGATCCACATGGTGCGTTGCTTCCCGTCGATAGCCGGCGTGCCTTGGCCGCGGTTGCCGTATTGCCCGCGCGTTTGCCATTTCCAGGCTTCGGGGTTGTCGTAGTGTTTCCAAATCCGGTGATAGAACTCGCGAGCCAGTCCGCCGATAACCGCCTTGTTGCCCGTGTCGGTATAACCCAGGCCGCCGCTGCTGAGTCCGCCGAGATGCTTTTCCGGGCAGACAATGACGACGCTCTTTCCCATCCGCGCCGCCTGCACGGCCGCCGTCACGCCGGCCGATGTGCCGCCGTAAATCACAATTTCATAATCTCGCGAAACCGCCTCGCTGGACGCCGATGTTACCAAGGCCAGTAGAATACCGTAGAACGCGCCGCGCATCGTATTGCTCCCCATGAATGCTCAGAAACGAGTGTCGTACTTGCTGTTGTAATCGAGTATATCCTCCAGAAGCTTTTCGGCAACCGTCATGCTATGCACGAACGGATCCAACAGCAGCGCGTGCAGGGCTTTCTCCTTACAGCCGATGGCGGCGGCGTCGGCCACAAGGTTGGTGATCGTGCCGTGCAAGGAGCAGGTGGCGGCGATCGCGTCGGGCAGCGGGCCGACCTGCACGGGCCGGGCGCCCTGGGCCGAAAGCACCGCCGGAACTTCCACAATGGTCTCCGGCGGCAAGTTCTCGATCGCGCCGCGGTTGGGGAAATTCAACGCCGGGAAGCAGGACGGCTTCGCTGAGAGCAACTGCCGAGCGATTTGCAGGTGGCGCCAACCGGTCCGCCGCCGTGAAACGAACTGCGCGGCCGATTCGGAATCGACCACGCTCGCCCGTACTTTCTCCCATGCGCTGGCGTCCCGGTTGCCGAACCAATTGTCCACCGGATACGGCTCCATGCCCATCCACTTGTGAACGCTCGGGTCCGTGCACCAGAGGTAGTCGGCCAGATGATTGTCGGCCGGCGAGGGGAACAGACCGAACCGCTTGAAGATTTCGACCGAGTACTGATAGCCCTCGGGAACCAGTTCGGGATTCTCGACACATTCGCGCAATCGGGGATACAAGTCCTCGCCGGTTGCCGTGCAATGGAGATCGAGGATCCAGGTGCAATGGTTCACACCGCCCAAGGTCATTTCGACGTTACCGGCGGGAACTAGGAACTCCCTCTCAAGCGGATCGGCCTTGCGCAGAGCCGGGTCCCGGTCGGTCAGGTCGAGGATCTGCTCCAGGGCCATCTCGATAAGCTCGTGCCCGTTGCAGTAGGCGATGTACTTGACGTTGGCATGATTCTCGACCGCCGAGGCCAACTTTGCCAGGGGGTTGTTCTCCATGATCAGCCAGGCGTCGGGGCAGATGCGCTCGATGTCGGCACAGAGGTCCAACATCAGCGGCACGTGGCGAATCGCCATGCCCAGGCCAGCCGTGCCGGCCGTATAGGCTTCCAGCGGGTGAATGTCGTACTTGTTGGCCAACTCGAACTCTTTCTTCCAGCATTCGGCCGAATTGACCGCGGCGAAACAGTAGACGAAGTCGGCCCCGTCAAGCGCCTGCTCGCGGTCGCCACCGCCTTCGATCGTTACCTCGCTGCCGACGGATTCGTTGAGCATCCGGGCCAAGGCGAGTTCGTGCTCCAAGCGATCCGGCTTGCGGTCCACCAGCGAGAGCGTACAGCCGCGAAAGGCATCGCCTTTGAAGAACTCCTGAAAGAAGAACTCGGTGAACTGACTTCCCGATCCGATGATCACGAACTTTTTCGACATAGTCGTCTCTCCTTACAGTTGGACTTTTGCAATTTGGTCCCCTCTCCCTCTGGGAGAGGGTTAGGGTGAGGGCGATTCATCGAGAAACGCCTTTCGTTGCTTGCGTGTCCTTCCTATACCCTCACCCCCGGCCCCTCTCCCAAAGGGAGAGGGGAGGTTGAATCTGCATTTCGCAGAAGTCCAGTTACAGCTTGATCCACTGCTGATAAACGGCCTCGATTTCTTCACGGCTTGCTTTGCCGTCCCAAGCCACGACGCCGTAAGTGAGGTTCAACGGCTTGTCGGCGAGGATGTCCACCGGCTCCTTCCACAGGTTCAGCGTGGCCGTCATGTAGCTGAACGGCTTGGACATCGTGAAGAAGTGGGCCTTGTAGTCATTGTCCGGGTGGTCGAACATCGCTACGGTGACCATCTTGCCGTCGACCGGCGCCGCGTAGGCGGTCCACTTGGTCGGCGTGACCCGCTCGTCGCTTCGCACCAAGACGCCAAGTTTGTCGTCGGCGTTGAAGTGCGTACCTATCTTGTGCATCGATTTCACAAATCGCATCCCCACACCGCTATAATGGGCGCCGCTAAGCGTGACTTTCTCTTTTCCGGCAGGCGCCTCCATGCGCGTTCGCCAATTGATCACGGGCACGTCGAGCCCCTTCAACTGAACGACTTCGATCGTACGGTTCTCAACGAGTTTCTTGTCGCCGTCGGGGGCGATCCATTCGATCTTTTGCGTGAACCCGGCCCGGCAACCACGCTCGCACGACTCGACCGCTGCGATGTCCAAAGCGACCGGCACTTGGCGACCGCACGTCTTCTTCTCCGACCAGAAATCGATCCCGTCGACATACACCGCGCACATCAGGGCGTGGTGATAGATGTGATCGCTCGGAGCATCATGCACCACATTGAGCCCCGAGGGCGTGAACAGTTCACGTACAAAGGGTCGGCTCGGCTTCATCGTGCGTTGATAATACAGCACGGGTCGTTCCGCCG
>CAYYOX010000328.1:0-4809 GCA_964473065.1 uncultured Planctomycetaceae bacterium
GATCGAGATCTTGTCGCCCTTCTTAGCGAACGAGTAGTCGGCAATCTCGACATCGATGGTCGGCTGCTCGGTCAACTCGAACTGCACGGTCGCGGTGCCGGCGTTGACGGTCCACTTGCCCTTGCGGTTGCCGGTCAGCCGTCCGTGGATCGTGTAGCGACCGGCCCCTTGGTCGCGTCGGTTGTTCGCTACCGGCGCTGCGGCAGCCTCGCCGCCGAACTGATCTTCCCCGTCGCCGCTCGGGGCGGCCCCTTCCGGCCATACGCCGATCGGCTCTTGCTGTGACGGCGTGAAGAGGATCAACCGGCCGACCGGCTCGGCGGCCTTGCCCCGCTTGTCGAAGTCGGCCGTCAGTTTCACGAACATCCCCGGCCTGAGGAAATCGACCTTGGCTGTGCCGGTCACCTCGATCTGGGCCTCCGGCGCAATGCCTACTAGCCACTGCTGATCGGTATTGGTAAGGATCTGGATCTTTCCGCGGGCAATGGCTTCAATGGTGCCTTTGGCCGCAAAGGGCTCCGTCTCCGGCTTCCTCTCCTGGGCTTGGGCCGAAATCGTCAAGCTCGACAGGATGATCAAAGTAAACAGGACGCGCAGCGACATGGCAAAGCCCCTCTTTCGGTTCTTGGGCAGACGGCGATTCGTCAACCTCTAGGATACCCGTCCGGAAGCTCGCTGAGAAGCGTTCCTTTCCCGGCGCGTGGAAAAAGGGGATAGGCACCGAGCCGGGGAGATCTTTGGCGGGTTTGGCATCTACTGATGCTCGGAGCCAGTCCCCATTTTCCACTCCACAAACAAGTCTCCTATATCCGACCCCCCACAACGGCGGATACCCCTGGCCGACGGGTCGGCATCGGCCTACAATGGATCGCATGGAAACTGACCGACAAATCACCGTTCCCGAATTTCGGGCCTTCAAGGACACTGGGCGGAAAATCTCCGTCCTGACGGCCTACGACTACACCATGGCCCGACTGGTCGATTCGGCCGCCATTGAGGCGATCCTGGTCGGCGATAGCCTCTCGATGGTGGTCCAAGGCCACCGCGATACGCTGCCCGTGACGCTTGACGAGATGATCTATCACGGGCGGATGGTCTGCCGGGGCGTGCGCCACGCGTTGGTCGTGGTCGACATGCCTTTCTTGAGTTTCCAAATCGGCGTGAACCGAGCCATCGAAAACGCCGGACGGATCCTCAAGGAGACCGGCTGCCAGGCGGTCAAGCTCGAAGGCGGCGTCGATCAGGCCGAAGTGATCGAAGCCCTGGTGCGTGCCGGCATACCGGTGATGGCCCATTGCGGACTGCGGCCGCAGAACATTCAGCAGTTGGGCACGTATCGGGTCCAACGCGACCAAGAACAACTTCGGGCCGACGCCCTGGCCGCCCAACAGGCCGGCGCCTTCTCGATCGTTTTGGAGTGCATTCCCGGCGAAGCGGCCAAACAGATCACGGCCGAACTTCAGATCCCCACGATCGGCATCGGCGCCGGGGTGGGTTGCGACGGGCAAGTGCTCGTGGTCAACGACCTGCTAGGGCTCACGCCCGATCGGGTCCCCCGACACGTGAAAGCCTACGCCGACTTGAAACGGACCATCACCGAAGCCGTCACGCAATACCGCGACGAAGTCCGCGACGGTTCGTTCCCCGGGCCGGAGCAGACGTTCGAGTAGCTACCCATGCCTCAATACGCCCCGAATTCCCGGATGGCGTCGAACATGGCCAGGACGTTTTCGGTGGGGGTTTCTTCGAGGATCGTGTCGTGGCTGGCGCCGGCGATGTAGCCGCCGCCCGGCTTCATGATCTCCAGGACTTTTCGCGTATCCTCGCGAACCGACTCGGGCGTTCCCTCGATCAGGACGTGATGGGAATCGATCGCGCCGTTCAGTAGGATTTTGTCGCCGAATTCGGCCTTCAGCTTGGGCAACTCCATGCCGTGGCAACATGGCTGAATGGCATGCACGCCGTCTAGCCCGATCTCGATCATCGAGGGGATCAGCTCCGCGAACCCGCCGCAGCAGTGCATCATTACCTTCAGCTTGTAGTCGTGTCCCAAGTTGACCAGGCGCTTCAGATGCGGGAGCATGAAGCGGCGAAACATCTCCTCGGAGAGCAGCGGCCCGTGCTGGCTGCCGAAGTCGTTGCCGATGAAGAAGATGTCGATCGGTTCGGCGGCCGCGTCGAAGATCTTCTGGCTCACGCCCGCATAGTAGTCGACCAATTGCCCGGCCACGGCGTCGACCAGCAGCGGCTCGTCGTACATTTTCAGGTACATGTTTTCCATACCCAGCAGATCGATCAGGTCGTGCCAGAAGGGCGACCACGCGCCGCCGAGGATTGCGTATTGCCCGTCGTAGGCTTCCGCTTCCGCGCGGATGCGGCTGACGTCCTCCCAATCTGCCTCTGGCCAAGGGTAGTCGCGGACCTCGGCCATTCCGGCGTTGGCCAAGGGGTGGGAAGTCGGCTGGCCGTAGCCAAGTCCCGTTCGCTCCACGCCGAAGGGCGTTACCGACGTGGCGCCGGGTGAAAGCTCGACCTCGGGGCCCGTATGTTTCGGTCCCACGCGGCGGAAGTCGTCGCCAAGGCGAATCAGCAGTCCTTCGTCGTCGAGGTCCAATTCTCGCTTCGCCTTGGCCCAAAACTCTTCCGACGCCCCACACCAGCCGGGCACACGGTCGGGTTCCTGGTGCTGGAAGGCGGTCAAAACACGTTCGCGGGAGGTCATGGTTTGCGGTTCCTGGTTCTTTCGTAAGAATAATCGCTCTATTGACCCCAAAGTTGTGGCAGCAACTTGGCCATTTCGGGATCGTGCTTCAACACCTCGGCGCGGACGAACGGATAGAAGTCGTTCGTGCCGTACCAGGCCTCGGTCAGCTCGGCGAAGTATTCCATCGGATTGTTCAACGCATAGGCCCGGCAGTCCTTGCCGTTGTAGTGCAATACCGTCTTGTAGTCGCCCCGTTCCTTCATTTGCTTATAGGCCTCGGCCAACTTCGGATTTCCGTAGCCGCCTTCGAGGAACCGGTGGTGATAGCCGTGGGCCATCTCGTGCAAGACCATCGACGGCTGCTGGCGGATCCAATCGAGAAACGTGGCCGCGTTGGAAATCTCGATCGCCCGGGTCTTCTCGGGATTGAAATCGTTCTCGATCAGCCACTGTTTGTTCGGGTGATAGCAGGCGCCGGCGACCTGGGGATTGCTATGTTCGAGCCAGATGGGGATCTGGTGCAGCTTCTCGACGGCCCCAGCCGGCAACATGCGGGTGATATCGTAGAGCTTCACGTCCAGTTGCTCCAGCGCCCGATCGCCCAGTTCCTTGTCATCTTCCAGCAACCGATGGTGGACGTAAATGGTCCAGCCGCGGACGTTCCGCGTGCGATAATTCGAGGTCGGCTCATAAGCCAGATCCTTGGCCTCTTCGGCCGCGGCAAGGGAAATCGACACGGCAATCAAGATCAAAGCGGCAACGAGGGTTCTCATAATGCGTATCCTCCTGGATGGTATGTAGGGTGGGTCGGGGCACGAAGACCCACGCGTGAGTGTGTAACATTCTTCTTCTGGGAACGCCTTACTGAATATCGAATCTCGAACAAGGAATATCGAAGGAAGAAGGTAGCACGCACGAAGTAACACTTCTTCCTTCGTTATTCCTTGTTCGATATTCGATATTCACTAGATACGGCTACAAGGCATTGTCCTCCATACGGCCCAGTTTTGCAAGCAGCGCCCCGCTAGCGGGAATCGCCCTGGGTTCGTACAATGGTTCGCGTGAGTCAAAATTCCCCCCATCCACCGATCGGGCCGCTGGGCCTCAATCCGGCGGTCGCCGGCACCGTCTGCTGCGCGCTGTCGGCGCTGGGCTATGCGGCCACGAGCGTCTGCATCCGCAAAATGGCGGCCCTGGAAATCGATCCCATGTGGGCCACCTGCAACAAGGAGGCCGTGACCGTCTTTGCCGCCATGCCCTGGTTGGCGTGGCAGGCCAGCCATGGCCGACTGCGAATCCCCTCGGCCGGTATCCTCGTGCGGCTGATATCGGTCGGACTGGTCGTGCAGTTGGGGGCCAACTTGGGTGTGCAATGGGCCATGGGCGTCGTCGGGTTGGCGATCGTCGTGCCGGCCATCTTCGGCGTGATGGTCACCACCAGTGCCGTGTTTGCCCGGATCCTGTTGAAAGAAACCGTCTCCCCACGCACGACCATGGCCATCACGCTGCTGTTAATCTCGCTGGGCCTGCTGGCGCTGGCCGCCCGAGTCTCGGGCGAATCGCTGCCGGACCAGTCGACGCCGAGTTCGCTGATGGTCACCTTGGCCGTGCTGACCGCCTGCGTGGCCGGGGCCATCTACTCGATACTGACGATTACGCTGCGATACGCCGTCACGCAGGGCACGCCCATGAGCATCATCGTATTTCTCATCACCGTGCCGGCCGTGATCACGCTCGGACCGATCAGCATCGCGCGATTCGGGATCGAACACCTACTGGCCACACCCGGCCAACACTGGGCTTGGATGTACCTGGCCGGCACGTTGAACTTCCTAGGCTTTCTGGCGATTACCAAAGGACTACAGTGGACCACGGTCGTACACGCCAACGTGTTGAACGCCTCGCAAGTGGCCATGGCAGCGGTGGCCGGCTGGCTGTTGTTCCAAGAACCGTTGACCCCCTGGCTGATCGCCGGCATCACGCTAACCATCGTCGGCGTAATCCTAGTAGGCCGCCCGACAAACGACATCCGTCTGGCCGATCAACACGCGTGAGGGAAGGAAAGAAGGGGAGGAAAAAAGGGAAAGGGGGAAAAGGGGAAAAAG
>CAYYOX010000328.1:4909-7601 GCA_964473065.1 uncultured Planctomycetaceae bacterium
GTGAGGGAAGGAAAGAAGGGGAGGAAAAAAGGGAAAGGGGGAAAAGGGGAAAAAGGAAAAACGACGGAAAGAAGAAAGTGGGGAAAAGAAGATACTGTGGCAGCAAATGCGGAAACCGGAAAATCGAACCACGGATTACACAGATAACACTGATGGGAAGCAGCGAAATGCAATGCTCTATCTTTTCTATCCGTGACATCCGCGTAATCCGTGGTTTCGCCGTAGTGTTTCCTTTCCCCCCTCCTTTCTTTCCTTCCTTCTTTCTTCTTTCCCTTATTCTTCTTTCCGTGCTTTTTCCCATTTTCCCCCTTTCCCTTTTTTCCTCCCCTTTTTCCGTCCAGAATTGAAAACGGTTACCCATGCACGAATACTTCATGAAATTGGCGTTGGAAGAAGCCGCGGCGGCGTTTCGGGAAGAGGAAGTGCCGATCGGTGCGGTGATTGTCCACGAGGGGCGGGTTATCGCCCGGGCGCATAACCAGCGTGAAGCATTGCACGACCCGACGGCCCATGCCGAGATGATCGCCATCACGCAGGCGGCCGAGGCGTTGCAATCGTGGCGGCTGGAAGATTGCACGCTCTACGTCACGCTAGAGCCGTGCCCCATGTGTGCCGGAGCCATTCTGCAAGCCCGAATCCCCACGGTCGTCTACGGCGCCACCGACCCGAAAGCCGGCGCGGTCCATACGCTCTACAACCTTCTAGACGACTCGCGCCTGAACCACCGCTGCCTAATCGTCTCCGGCGTCCTAGCCGATCCGTGCGGAGCGATCCTCACCGAATTCTTCCAACAGCAACGCAAGCTCGGCAAGAAGTAGGTCAGGGCTCGCCCTGACGTTTTTCCCTTGGACTGTGAAACGCCACCACGATTCATGGCAGCTTGCTCTTGATCGTCCAGACCACGCGGAACCCGTACCCGGCGACACGCGTTTTGGCAAATTGCCATGAACGAAACGCCGACCGGTGGTAATCGGGGTCACCCCACCGCCATGAACCGCCGCGTATCACCGACTGGCCCGAGGGCGGTCTTACAGGATTCCATGCCGAGGACTCGTCGTAGAACGCGTGCCCGAAGCCGTCCCGGCAGAACTCCCACACATTCCCGTGCATGTCGTGCAAGCCGAACGCATTGGGCCGAAACGTGCCGACCGGTGCAGTAAACGTGTAACCGTCGTCCCAAGCGACTGTTCGCCCACTTAAGGGAAACTGGCGCCCAAACGCCGCGTCGCCCATGTTGGCCACATGCTGCAGTGCAGACGGATCTTTCCCGCTGTTCCACATCGTGGTCGTGTCGGCACGGCAGGCGTATTCCCACTGCGCTTCGGTGGGCAGACTGTAACGGTTCGGCTCCCCTTCTTTTCGGCCCAGCCACTGGCAAAAGCGCTTCGCATCGTTGATCGTCATCTGCACGACGGGGTGGTCGTCTTCCTGCTTGAAGCCGGGGTTTCGCCAGTTGTACTCCGCCTTGGCTTGCCACTCGGCAGTCACCGGCCGCAAAGCTTGTGCTCCCAAGCCATCGCGTTCGGCTTCGGTCTTGTAGTTTGCCTCCTGGACGAACTGCCGAAACTGAGCGACGGTCACTTCGTACTTGCCCATGTAGAACGGCCGGGTGAGCTTCACGCGATGCTTGCCGCCTTCCGCACGAAGCTGTCCCATGTACCAGGATTCCAACTCTCGCTGCTTCCCCCGCTTCTCCAATTCGGCGATCTCGTCCCAAGTGGAGCCCATCTCGAACTCGCCCGCTGGGATCAAAACCAGCTCCATGCCGATGTCGTTGGTGTATTTTACGGGGATTTCATGCGTTTTGGCCGCATGTTTTTGGCGCTCCTTTGCCGGCAATTCGTTCGACGCCGCCACGGCCGGTGACTTCTTGGCCTCGTCGCTTGCCGGCGACTCGCTCGATGTAGCCACGGCTGGTGACTCTTCGGTCTCATCCTTTGCCGGTGATTCGTTCGACGCGGCCACAGCCGGTGACTCTTCGGCTTCGGTGCTTGCCGGTGATTCGCTCGTCGCCGCCACGGCCGGTGACTTCTTGGCCTCGACCTCTGGTCGGCGGACCTCCTCGGCCCGATCGAGCCCGACCTTGGCCTTTACGTCGTCCCCCCGCTTGATCGTCCAAACCACGCGGAATCCGTAACAGCAGGTGCGGACATCGGGGATGTTGCTGGGGCGGTAGGCACAGCGGGAATAGTCCGCATCGCCCAGATACCACTGGCCCCCACGGATTATCACGCGCCCCGCAGTCGGTCCGACGGGATTGACCAACGGCGACTTGTCGAAGAACGTGGGGTCCCAGTGGTCCCGGCAATACTCGCCGACGTTCCCGAGAATGTCGTACAAGCCGAACGCATTTGGCCGAAACTTGCCCACCGGGGATGTAAAAGCGTAACCGTCATCCCAAGCGAGGGTATTCAGCTCAGTTGCGGCGAACTCTCGCTTGAACGCCACGTCGGCCAGATTGGCCACGTGTTGTAGTGCAGACGGATCTTCCCCGCTGTACCACGGAGTGGTCGTACCGGCACGGCAAGCGTATTCCCACTGCGCTTCGGTGGGCAGACTGTAGCGGTTCGGCTCCCCTTCCTTCGCGCTGAGCCACTGGCAGAAGCGATTCGCGTCGTTGATCGAGACCTGCACGACGGGATGGTTGTCGTCCTGCTCGAAGCTGGGGTTCTTCCAGTTGTGCTCCGGCTTG
>CAYYOX010000329.1:0-7598 GCA_964473065.1 uncultured Planctomycetaceae bacterium
ATAGCGCTGCGGAAAGACGTGGGCAGTCACGCCCCGGTCGGTCCAGATATCGCTCGAGACGGTCACCATCTGCGTCATCGGCCCGCCGAGCCATCCCCACATGCCCTGGTTGTTGATTTCGCGTCGGTGACAGGCGAAACACCGTCGCTCGAAGGTGGTCCCAACGCCGCCGATGAGCCAACCGTCTTGGTTTGTGCCCGTGTTCGTCTCCCAACTGTCGCGAGCCCCGATTCCCCGGGCCTTGGTGTAGTGGTAGGTTCCATAGTAGGGCACGTTGGCGTCGATCCAAGCGTAAACTCGCATCCGATCTTCGGCCGGCATTTCCACGTCGTAATGATCCGGCCGGAGGTAATCGCCAATCCGGCTGACGATGGCCCCGAGCGTCATCGGGGCGTTTTCGTCATGTCCGCCGGCGAAGACCGCATCGAAGTTCACCAGATCGCGCTCCACGAGGTTGTCGTAAGAGACGCAGAAGAAACGGGTCCGGTCGCCGCTAAGATCGAGATGTCCGTCGGGATTCGGGCCGCCGTGGCACTCCCCACAGTGTCGATCCCAGACCGGCTGCACGACCTTCTGGTAGTCGATCAGCCCGTCGGTTCCCCAGTCGGGTTGCCGGGGCGTGACCGGCGGTCGTTGCATGGCAAGAGAGCGTTGCGATTGCGGCAACGGCGCCTCGCCGCCTTGGCGACTCTCGTGGCATCCGATGCAGCCTAGGTTCTCGCCGGGCATCACGTGCATGTCGGAGCCCATCCGCATCAGCACGCGACCTTCGGCATCCAGCACGTTCAACGAGATATTCCGCAAGGCGGGCACCCGAAAATGGGCCGAGCCGTCCGCTTCGATCGGCACCAGCCCGACCACTCGCCGGACATGGACCGTGCCTCGGCCGATGATCGGCGTATGTCCCCAAGCCTCGCCGCCGGACATACTGCGCGACTTCTGCACCTGCTCGATCACCTGCAAGTACTTGGCTTCACCGCGGCGAACGGCCGGCATAATGCCCCGATAAACATCCTGGACCGAGAGCGTGCCGGTCAAATCGTTCGGTTGAGTGTTCATCTCTTCCGCATCCTGGTAGACCCACTGCGGATTGTCGCTCGGCGGCGTCAGCACCGGCGGGACCCCTCGCGGCCGCAATAGCAGCGGACTCCAGCAGCCCAGGTTTCCGGCAGCCTCATAGATGCAGCGGCGGTTTCCCCGGTCGTCGATCAGGTAGAGCCGGTTCTTCGTCGCCCCGTCACCGCCATAGGAGACCAGAAACAGCCGCTCGTTGACCGGGAAGACATCCTGATACCCGTACGGCAAGGTGGTGTCGCAGTAGACGGGAATCTCGCTGGTGATGAACCGGAAGCCCTCGCCGCGCGGGGCCTCGGGTCCGAGTTGGTTCCAGACCATGCCCAGCATTCCCGCATGATAGCTGTGGTGAGGACCGAACGCGCACACGACCTCGGGTCGGCCGGGAATGGCTCGGGCTTCCCAGAATCCGCTCGGATCCTCGATCGTGTTGCCGAAGAATAGCTCGAACCGCGTGCCGTCGGGATTCATTGTCCACAGGGCATGACGGGCGAAGACGTTCTTCTCGACGCCGTAATCCCAACGGGTGAACAACACGCGGCCGTCGTTGAGGATCTGCGGCGAATGATCGCTGTCGATGTTGGCCGACACCTTGCGAATCCCGCTGCCGTTCCGATTGCTCGTATACAACAGGCCTGCCCGTTGGGCCTGGCACTGCACCCAGGTGACCGCCCGATCCGAAACGAACATCATCCGACCGCCCGGCAACAACAACGGGCTGATGTCGTTACAGTCTCCCTCGGTGATCTGCTTCAAATTCCGCTCGTCGACGCCGATCTCGTAAATGTGCCAGCCGCCCGGAATGCCTTGCCGCTTGGCCGAAAAGAAGATCGTCTCCGCGTCGTAGGAAAGGTTCATGTCATAAATGCGGGCGCCCGGCTCCTCGAAGACCACCCGCGGCTCCGCGGTCGGATGACTTGGATCGAAGATGCAGATCGAAGCCGGTTCGGCGCCCGCGGAGCTATATGGGGCAATCGCATTGACTGCAAACGGCGGGCAACGCACGAACGCGATCGGTCCCAGGTCGCGAATCTTCCCGGACCACATCGCTGCAAGCCCCTCGGCCGCCGCAATCACTTGTGCGGCCGCTTGGGCGTCCCCTTCGTCGAGTCGCTGCAAGGCCGCCTTGGTCTGCTGCTTCACGACAGCCACCGCATCGAGATAGGCCTTTCCGCCCGGGCTGGGCGGGTATTCGGCGCTTAAGACTTGATCCATCTTCGAGCTCGGAGGATCGAACATCGCCACCATGGTCACCTCCGCCTTGAAGCCCCGAAGCAGCCGCAAGGCGTGGTCGAGCGTTAAAACGTCAGAGCCGGCAGCCGGTTCGGCCGACGCATAGGGCATGTTGCCCGGGTAGAAATTGCTTCGGCTCGCGTCGCCGATCAGTTCGGACGACGCCTGCAGCGGAAGTTGCTCGTTGCTGACGGTTACGCCGTCCAGGCCGAACGCAAACCCATGGGCCGCATACATCGAGGTGATCTTGACCAACAGCCGGTTCTCGCCCGCGGCCAGAGGCAAGTCGACCACCAGCGCAACCGGATATCGATGCGGTCCG
Organism: uncultured Planctomycetaceae bacterium; assembly: GCA_964473065.1. GTDB lineage: Bacteria > Planctomycetota > Planctomycetia > Pirellulales > Thermoguttaceae > CAYYOX01. Next base: position 2,630 of record CAYYOX010000329.1, read on the forward strand.
TAGTCTCGCACGGCCTGCCCGATTTTCTTGCTGTTGGGCCAGGCCCCCACGAAATCCTCTGCGTAGACGCGCATCTTTTTCGTGACCGGCCGTTTCGTTCGGATGGTCCGATAGAGATAGGTCGTCTCGTTACGCGAGGGCGCCGGACCGCGCGGAAGCTGATGCCGATATCCGTCAATCCACTCCGCCCGCTTCACCCACGACCGCTCGGTTTTCGCCATGGCGGGCGGCGTACCGGTCGTATAGACTTTGGTCAGATCCACCGGGTCGGCGCCGGCCGCGAGGGCATCTTTCTGCGGCTCGAACGGATGATTGAAACTCCGCACCAGATTGCCGTAGGCTTCGTCCTTTAGCGGTCCGACGCTATGCCATGGGCCAAGCTCAATCCCCGTCTCGTCCGCAATCGCCATACTCACACACAGCATCACGCCGACAACTATCGATAGCTTGATCACAAAACGCATCATCATGCCCCTCTGCACTTGCGGATATGTAGGATGGGTCGAGGATTCCTATCGACGGTCAAATCGTTTGTCAACCTCCGGCTTGGCGAGTGCCGCCCGGGAGATTTGAACTCCCACGCCCTCTCGGGCACAAGATCCTAAATCTTGCGTGTCTGCCAATTCCACCAGGGCGGCTGTCGGTTGTGAATCCGGCGCAAATTGATTCTACCACGCACTTCCCGACATGGATAGCGTCGCCGAGGTATTACAAGCCGGTTGCACTGCGTGGAAGTCATTGCTCTGCTCGATACGTGGGTAATTGGCCTTCCCCGCAAGGCGGTGGACCAACGGGTGGCCGACGCAAGACGGTATGACGCGTTAATCGCACCAAGAATAATTCTCGTTTTTACGCGACATTTGGCCGCCGATGTGGGAAAATGTGCCGTCGAGGGCGTCTCTACTATGGTAGCCCCGTTTGGACCCGCAGATGAATCGACTTGGCCCAGAACACCTCAGCCAACTCTTGGACCAACACGGCGGTGCGCTGGTCTTGTATGCCAGGCAATGGTGTGACACGCCCGAGGACGTTGTTCAGGAATCGCTGCTGCGACTTCTGCGGCAGACGAACGAGCCGGAAAACGTGATCGGTTGGTTATATCGGGTGGTTCGTAACGGAGCGATCAGCGCGTCGCGTTCGGCCCGACATCGGGCGAGTCGCGAAACGGCCGTTGCCTGGGATGGTGAACCGTGGTTTCACATTTCCGAAGGCGACCGGCTGGATGCCGCGGCCGCCACCGCAGCCATGAAAGAACTACCGATCGAGCAACGCGAAACATTGGTGGCACGCCTTTGGGGAGGACTTTCCTTCAAACAGATCGCCGAACTGACCGGATCTTCCACCAGCACGACCCATCGCTGGTACGAAGCAGGCTTGTCGGCTTTACGCGAAAGGTTGGGTGCAGCATGTCCCGAGAAGAACGACTCGACGCAAACCTGAAATCGTTCGAGGCCCAATTGGCCTCGTTGATTCCCAGAACCGATCGGCTGGACCGCGAGCGACTGATGTTCCAGGCCGGCCGGCAAACGATTCGGACCTCGCGCGTATCGCCCCGGGTTTGGCCCGCGGCCTGCGGTCTGTCGACCACCGCGGCGCTGGTGATGCTCGTTGCACTGTTGATGCAGCCCGAACCGCAGGTCGTCGTGAAGTATGTCGAACTGCCCGCGAAGACCGACACCCAAGAACCCGGCCCGGACCAGGAATGGGAAGAGACTCTGACTGAGCCGGAGACAGGATCGAGCCTGATGGCCACGGTCGGACTGGATTCGGCCGCCCACCGATGGCGTGGCAAATCCCTTTACTGGCAGCGGGTCGAACGGGCGCTGAACTCGGAGCCCGACTGGCCAACCCAGCCCGTTTCAGCCTCCGAAACATTCCGTGCGACCGCACCGGTCCCCTATCGCGAACTCCGCGACCGCATGTTGAAGGAGCCGGCATCAAACGGTTCCTCGTTGGATGGCCCGTCGGACGATTTCTCCATTTTGCTCAATCCGGGAGTCCACTCATGAGATACGCATGGTATCTGTTACTCGCAATGGCAGTCATGGTCGCTCCGCTGTCCTTCCTTGCCCATGGAAGTGAGGATGACGAGGACCCCACGATAAGACTCGTGCTTCACCCGGCCGCCGAGCCGCGCCCAGCACTGAAGTATCAACTCCTGCCGGGACTTCTTGATCGCCACCCCGGCAACGCGGCCGTGCACTACGGCAAGGTGAAGGCAGAGAATAACGCCTTTTTCAGCAACAAGGAACTGTGGGAGAGAATCTACCGGTGGCTCGAGATGCCCCTGGCAGAGCTGCGCACTGAAGCGGATCGCGAAACGTGGACCAAATCGCGCCTCTTGGAAGGTGGCGCGTTCTTCGATCACCTCGAGAGGGCGGCCCGATGCGAATCCTGCGACTGGCAGTTGCCCATTCGCGAAGGAGAGTTCTATTCGATCCCTCTCCCGGAAATCCAAGAATCACGAAGTTTTGCCAGGCTTTTGGGTGTGCGGGCCAGATTGCAGATTGCCCATGGACGGTTCGACGAGTCTGTGCGGACTCTGCAGAGTGGCTATGCCCAGGCACGACACGTCGCCAATGGGCCAACGCTCATCAACGGGCTGGTCGGCGTGGCGATCTGCAACATCATGTCTGGACAAGTGCGAGAGTTCATCCAACAGCCGGACGCTCCGAATCTCTATTGGGCCTTGACGCAGTTGCCGAGCCCGTTGATCGATATGCGTCGGGGGATCGAGGCCGAAATGCACGCGATTTACTTGTCGTTTCCCGAAGTCCGTGACCTGGACGATACGCCGCGGGGTGCAGGATATTGGCAGGAGTCGCTCGAGCGGTTCTGGCAGAAGGTTGCCGGATATATCGATGCGCCTCCCATGATGAAGAGACCGGAGGCATTGACCCTGCTGTGTATCCGAGGCTATCCGATCGCCAAACGTGGACTGATCGGCCGGGGGCTCTCGATCGAGGCGGTCGAAGCCATGCCGGTGGCCCAGGTTTGCTTGTGGTACACCATGCAAACCTACAAGGAACTCCGCGACGACATCTTCAAGTGGTTCTACGTACCGTATCCGAAGTCGCACGAGGGTGTCCGTCGGGCAGATGAGCAGATCACCGAAAGCGTAAGAGAAGGCCGAGAGATCTTACCTCTGGCTGCCATATTCCTGCCCGCAATGAGCGCAGCTCGTCGTGCCGACATCCGCTGCGACCGCCAGATCGCGGCCTTGAGGGTCATCGAAGCGCTGCGGCTCTACGCGGCCGGCCACGACGGAAAGCTGCCAAGAGACCTTGACCAGATCCGCGAAGTGCCGATCCCGAACGACCCGGTCACGGGGCGGCCATTCGCGTACCAACTCCGCCGCGACACGGCCATCCTGGAAGGACCGCCGTTGTCGGGAAAACCGTTTCGGTTTGAGATCAAAATGGTTCGTAAGTAACAACATTTCTGGAGACCCGACATGCGAAAAACCCTTGGTTACACACTGCCATCGTTGCTGATCGTACTGGGCCTTACCGCGACCGCTGCCGAGCCGTTCGACCCGGCCGCCCGGGCAAGATTCGTTGCTCCGTTTATCGACCAACAGACGATCGCCGTCATTCACGCCGATCCGACGCGCGTCGAAGCGGAGCCGCTGGTCGATCGGATGGCCGAATTGATACCTGACGTTCGTCTGGAGCACGAGGAGATCAAGGCCGCGCTGACGGAGGTGCAAAGTGTCTTTACGCGTGCCGGTGGCAAGGACCTTTACGTGGTCGTCAGTCTGGCCGACATCTCCTTCTTTGAGCAGCCGACGCCGTTTCTGATCGTCCCGTTGTACGAGAAGACGAACGCGAAGGTTCTCGGTGAGATTCTTCTTCAAATGCGAGATAAACGCCAGGTCGCCCAACGGCTGGGTAACGTGCTGTTTGTGGGTCCGCAGCGGACGCTGGATCGGCTGCAACAAATGCAACCCGACCTGCGGCCCGAGTTGAGCGACGCTTTCGAAGCGGCCGGCGACACGGCGGCCCAAGTGCTGTTGCTGCCGACCGACAACGATCGCCGCGTGATTGAAGAGATGCTGCAGGAGTTGCCTGCAGAGATCGGCGGCGGGTCGAGCAAGGTGCTTACGCACGGCCTGCGCTGGGCAGCCGTTGGTGTGGACACTTCGCCCCAGTTGTCGCTGAATCTGGTCATTCAATCGCAAGACGCCCTGGCGGCCCAGGCGTTGCACGACAAATGGGTCGGCAGTTACCGGCATCTCTCCGGTCAGGAGGCCGTGCGGAAACTGGTACCCAAGTTTGATCCGATCGCCGAGCTGCTCACGCCGGCCGTTGAAACGAATCGAGTGGTGCTGACGCTCAACGAACAGAACGAGCGCATCACGGCCATTCTGGACTTGCTCAGCCCGCCGTTGGAGCAAGTTCGCAAACGTGCCCAGCGCGCGGCGGCGATGAATAATCTGTTGCACATCGGCCTGGGAATCCACAACTATCACGATGCCCACAAAGGGTTTCCTACGGCAGCCAGCTACGATGCTGATGGGAAACCGCTGTTAAGCTGGCGGGTACAGATTTTGCCTTTCGTAGAGCAGCTCGAACTCTACAAGCAATTCCATCTCAACGAACCGTGGGACAGCCCACATAACCGTACGCTGATCGACAAGATGCCCGCTATCTACCGTTCTCCCGCGTCGAAGCTCCGTGAGAAAGGCCGCACGTCGTATCTTGTGCCCCGCGGTGAAGAGACCGTCTTCCCCGGTCCGCAGCCCGTCGCGATCAAGGACATCGCAGACGGCACTAGCAAGACGATCATGGTGGTCGAAGCCGACGACGACCGAGCCGTGATCTGGACCAAACCGGAGGACCTGCCGTTCGATCCCGAGCATCCCGAAAAGGGGCTCGGTGGAATGTTCGAAGGCGGCTTCAATTCTACCTTCTGCGACGGTTCGGTCCACTTCCTGCCCATGACAATCGATCCAAAAACCCTCCGCGCC
>CAYYOX010000330.1:0-2892 GCA_964473065.1 uncultured Planctomycetaceae bacterium
GGCAGATACATCGAGTCGATGTCTTTCAAGAAGACCGACTTGCTACCCCGCACGTCCAATTGTACCCAACGGTCCTCGAACTTGCCCGAGTCGTTCCAGGTGAGCGTGGCGGGCATACCCTGTTGCGCGGCACCGCCCAGCAGCACACCCGACTTGATCAGCACTTGAAACCCGTTGCAGATGCCGAGGATCAGCTTGCTGGCTTCCTTGAATCGGGCCAACTGCTCGGTCAGGTGGTGTTGGATCTGGTTGCCCAGGATCCGCCCGGCCGCCACATCGTCGCCGTAGCTGAACCCGCCGGGGATGCAGAGAATTTGGAACCCGTTGAATAGGCTGGGCTTTTCCAACAGGCGGTTGATGTGCAGCAGTTCGGCCTTGGCGCCGGCCTGCTCGAAGGCGAAGGCCGTCTCGAGGTCGCAGTTGGTGCCGGGGGCTCGAAGGATTAGGACGTGTGGTTGCATGGGAATAAGCAGTATGCAGTAGGTAGTAAACAGTAGGCAGTAAACAGTTATTATTACCAGCGTAGGGGTTTTTGCCAGGATTCTTTTAAGGCGGCTAGGTCGGCTTCGACGACGATGGGGGTGCCCAGTTCGCGGCCTTCGCCGGGGATGGGCGTGGGCGGGCCGAGGATTTCCAGCTTGCCCGTGTCGACCACCTCGCCGATCATCGCGTGCGGCACGTCGCCCAGGATCGACTCGAAGGCCTTGGCCCGCTCCGGCTCGACCTCGACCAGGAACCGTGTGTTCGATTCGCTGAACAGCAGCGTAACGGTGGCGGACGGATCGCCCAGAGTGATCTCGTGCGGCACTTGCTCCAGAACGAGTCGGGCGCCCAGTTCGCCGGCGAACGCCATTTCGGCGGCCGCGACGGCCAGTCCGCCTTCGCTCAGGTCGTGACAGGCTCGGACCAATCCGGCATTGATCGCCTGATGAAGGGCTTCGAAGGTCCGCTTGGCGGCCGGGGCATCGACCCGGGGTACTTGGCCGCCTTCGAGCGACTCGACCAGGGTGAAGTGCGACCCGCCCAGTTCGTTCTTCGTCAGCCCGACTTGATACAGGAAGTTGCCCGGTTGTTTTAGGTCCATCGTCACGCAGCGAGCGACATCGTCGACTTGGCCCATGGCACTGATCAACAGCGACGAGGGAATGGAGATCGGTTGGTCGGCGTCTTTGGGTCGGAACTCGTTGTTGAGGCTATCTTTGCCGCTGATGAACGGAGTGCCCAGCACGGTGGCCACGTCGTAACAGGCCAGGGCCGCCCGGACCAGCGAGCCGAGCGTCTCGGGCCGATCGGTATTGCCCCAGCAGAAGTTATCGAGGATGGCGATGGTCTTGGGATCGGCCCCGACGGCCACGCAGTTTCGCACGGCCTCGTCGATCGCGCCGGCGGCCATCCAGTAGGTGTCCAGGTCGCCATGGCAGGGGTTCATGCCGCAGGAGATCACCACGCCGCGTCGCGAATCGAGCACGGGCCGCAGCACGGCCGCATCGCCCGGCCCGTCGTTCTGCACGCCGACCAACGGCTTGATCACGCTGCCGCCTTGCACCTCGTGGTCGTATTGGCGGACGACCCATTCCTTGCTGCAGACGTTCAGCGAGCCGAGGATCTTGTGGACGGTCGCGGTATGGTCCCACGTTTCACATTTGGGCAACTGCAATTCTTTGACCGGCGGCGGCGTGTAGACGGCCTCGCGAACGACCGGCGGACGACCGTTGTGCAGGAAGTCCATCGGCAGGTCGCCCACCTCGTGGTCGTGATACTTCAACACCAGTCGGCCGGTGGGCACGAACTGGCCGATCACGGTCGCCTCGACGCCTTCCGACTTGCACAGGGCCGACAGTTTTTTCCATTTCTCCTCGGGCACCGAGAGGGTCATCCGCTCTTGGGCCTCGGAGATCCAGATTTCGGTATACGAGAGCCCGTCGTATTTCAATGGCACGCGGTCCAACCAGACCTCGGCCCCAATTTCCTCGCCCATCTCACCCACGGCGCTGGAGAACCCGCCGGCGCCGCAGTCGGTCACCGCCGTGTAGAGCCCCTGATCCCGGGCGACCAGCAACACGTCGAGGACCATCTTCTCGGTAATCGCGTTACCGATTTGCACAGCCCCGCCGGAGAGCGTATCACTCTCGTGATGCAGTTCGGCCGAACTGAACGTGGCCCCATGGATACCGTCGCGCCCGGTCCGCCCGCCGATGGCCACGACCAGATCGTTGGGTTGCGGTTCCTTGAACGACATCTCGCGAGGAAGCAGGCCCACATCGCCGCAATAGACCAAGGGATTGCCCAGGTATCGCGGGTCGAAGTAGAGGGCCCCGTTCACTGTGGGGATACCCATCCGGTTGCCATAATCGCGTACGCCAGACACCACGCCCTGCATCACGCGCCGCGGGTGCAACACGCCCTCGGGCAAATCGCTTAGCGGTGTGTCCGGCGGAGCGAAGCAGAAGACATCCGTATTGCAGATCGGCTTGGCGCCCATGCCGGTGCCCATCGGGTCGCGGATCACGCCGCCGATACCCGTGTTGGCCCCGCCGTACGGCTCCAAGGCCGAGGGATGGTTGTGTGTCTCGACCTTGAACACGATGTTGTGCTTCTTGTCGAAGCGAACTATGCCAGCATTGTCCTTGAAGACGCTCACGCACCAATCGTCGTCGCCGGCCTCCTCGCGGATCTTCACCGTGGCGGCGAAGATCGTCTCCTTGAGCATGTTCTCGAACCGCCGCTCACCGTCGGGACCTTCATAGCGAATCCGCCCGGCGAGCGTCTTGTGGCTGCAATGTTCGCTCCAAGTTTGGGCCGCCGTTTCGAGCTCGATATCGGTCACGTCGCGACCGATCGTCTCGAATTGGGCCCGGATGGGTTGGATCGCGGTCAGCGAACGGGAGGGCT
>CAYYOX010000330.1:2902-7594 GCA_964473065.1 uncultured Planctomycetaceae bacterium
AGTATTTCTTCCGCGTGCGGACGACATCGGCCTTGAGCTTGAAATCCTCGATGGCCGTTTGGGCGCTCAGTGCCACGGGATCCATTACGCCCGGCTTCGGCAGCACGTGGATCAGTTGCGCAAGATCACCACGGGCTTCCGACAGCACGGCCTCGCCGACCTTGGCCACGACGACCCGCTGGACCACGCGATCGGCCAACAGTTCGTCGGCAATGCGCGTGACCTGCTCGAGATCGAGGTCGCCCTGGACCAGGTATCCTGTTGCGGCCGTGACGGCCAGGTGGTCGGTAAGTCCCAGTTCGGCAGCCGCAGCGGCCACGCCGTCGGCCAGCAGGTTGGGTTGCCCCTGGGCCGGTAAAATGTCAACTTCCCAAAGCATCGCGGTTCTTTTTCGCCAAGGTGAGTATTTCTCGAAGTTCGTTATCTTTGCCGTCGCGGATCGCGCCATGAATGGCGGCCAGCTTGGCCCCGAATTGTTCCAACGCCGTCAGGACGTGTTCGCGGTTGAGGTCGAGGATTTGGACCCAAAGCTCCGGATCACCCGAGGCCAGCCGCGAGCTGTCCTTCATGCCCGTGCCGCAGAGCCTAAACAGAGTCTCGGGCATGGTGGCGGCCAAGGCCGAAGCGGCCAGATGGGGAAGGTGGCTGGTTAGGCTCAACGCCCGATCGTGCTCTCCGGCCGACATCTGTACGACGACCGAACCGAGGCTCGTCCAAAACTGCTCCAACAGGTCGAAGTCCTCGGCCAGGGTGTTTTTGGTCGGTGTGAGGATGGCCACGCGGGCGTCGAACAGGTCGGCCTCAGCGTTGGTGGCCCCCGACTTCTCGCTGCCGGCCAAGGGATGGCTGCCAAGGAATCGGCAACCGTTTGGCAATTGCCCGTCGAGCGCTTCGACGATCGTCTGCTTGGTGCTTCCCGCGTCGGTCAGCAGGGTTCCCTCGCGACAGTGCTTGGCGGCCTCTTGCACGTCCTGGATGATGCGGCCGACCGGCGTGCAGACGACGACCAGATCGGCCTCGGCCACGCCTTTGGCGATGTCGATGGTCGTATTGGTCACCGCCCCGACGCGTCGGGCGATCCGCAGGCTGACCTGCCGGTGTCCGATTCCGATGACCTTATCGGCCAGCCCCAGCTTGCGCAGGGCCATCCCGATCGATCCGCCAATCAGGCCGACCCCGACAATTGCCACGTTTCCGAACGATTTCATCAGCTCATCCCTTCCGTGAATTGGGCCATTGTATCAGATAGCCGGTCGGTTAGTGCAGGGGCCCAAACGGGGGGAAAGCTACGGTTTTCGGGCTCGCGTGCCGCTGCTTCGCAGAAGCAGTGCTGCAACGTTTCTTAACAAGAGCAGTTTGTAGTGACCGCATTCATGCGGTCTTTCATGAGGGCCGGCGCCTCGGCGAGCTGCTTGCCCGGCATTTTCTCCCGCGACGCAAACTGACCAGAATACGTATGATCGTAAAATGGTCGTGACTGTTTTACGACCTACGCTATGATGGTCGTGTCATGAGATTGAAAAAACGCATTCAAAAAGGGGTCACATTCAAAAAGGGGTCAGGCTACTTTTTGAAAAAGTAGCCTGACCCCTTTTCTCACTTGCCTTTGGCCGCAGATTCTTGACAACGCAAACCGCATCGACGAGAATGTAAAGCATGTCGTTCAGCGGGAAAACATCTCAGAATGGCTCTGAGGACCGTGAACGGCTACCCAGAATGTTATGACTTACAGCACGCCTGTTGTGAACAAAGGGGCCTCTGGTACCAGTGCTAACTGTCAACGGCCAACACGTTGTTGGCCTGAAGAAATCAACAAAGAGAGGGCAAAACATGGAAAGGCGTTATTTTTTAATAAGCATCATTGCCGCTTGTGCGTTGGGTGGAATATCCGGTCGTACGTTTGGTGGGGATGGTAGCAAAAAACCTAACGTCGTTGTGATCTACTCAGATGACCAGGGCTGGGGTGATGTTGGTTATCATGGTTATGACGATGTTCGTACACCAAACATAGATGCCTTAGCAAGGAATGGTGTCTGGTTTTCCCAGGGTTATGTTTCTTCCTCTATTTGCATGCCTTCCAGAGTAGGTGTGCTGACAGGCGTATATCAGCAGCGATTAGGAATGGACACAAACTCGGTCAAAGGTGGTATTCCAACGAGCCAGCCAATGGTATTTGAGATGCTGAAAAGGGAGGGGTATCAGACAGCAGCAATAGGAAAGTGGCATGTTGGTGGAGAGGGCGAAGAATACAGTCCGAATCGAAGGGGCGTGGACTTCTTTTACGGGAGTCTGTGGGGCTCACACGATTACCATAAATCCAGTGCTGATCCTGCCGACCTCAAGAAATGGGATAGCCCGATCATGCGGAACACTACTATCGAGCCGCCGATCCAGGATTCCAACGGCTACCTGACTGAAATGCTTACAAAGGAGACGGTCTCTTTTATCGAGCGAGCTGATGATGATAAACCGTTTTTCATCTATCTTGCCCACTATGCCGTGCATGCTCCATGGCAGGTGCCGCAGTCATACATAGACCGGGTGCAGAATTTGAAGGCCAATGATGAGCGCAAGTTTTTTGCGGCGATGACGCTGGCTATGGATGATGGAGTAGGTGCCGTAATGGACGCCTTGAAAAGGAAAGGCGTGGAAAAGGATACCCTTGTTATTTTCATAAGTGACAACGGTACACCGAACATACAGGGAATACCGGAAACTTTTAAACAACGTGGAGAAACGACCATGTCCAACCCTGGTCCGTTCAGGGGGTTCAAAGGAGACGTTTACGAGGGCGGGACCCGCGTCCCCTTTATTGCCTGTTGGCCAGGGGTTTTGCCTGCTGGAAAGAAATATGAGCATCCTGTTCTTAACCTGGATGTTGTTCCTACTGTTATGTCCCTGGTTGGCGTCAGCAAGCCTTATAAAGGTTTGGATTTTGATGGCGTGGACCTGTTGCCTTATTTGACAGGGAAGAAATCCGCTGATGAGAAACCGCATGATGTGATGTATTGGAGGCGTCAGGAAAACTATGCGATCCGGAAAGGTGATTGGAAACTTTGTTTCAATCCCCATAGCGGCGCCCAGAGCTCCCGGACAATTCAATTGTTCAATATTGCTGATGATCCGGGCGAATGGAAGGACCTCGTTGACGAAAAACCTGAAATTGCACAGCAATTACAGGATATGTTTGATGCGTGGGACAGCCGCTTGATTCCAAGTCAGAGTGGCCTTACGACCTCTAATCGTAATAGTGCGTATGCTGATGGAGAACGTGTTAATGTTGCTGAGTTCAATGCCAGGCCCCTTTTGGCCAATGGAGGGTTTGAAGATGTGGCTTCGGTAAAGGGAAATGCCGGCGAACCTCTGCCCGATCTGTGGCACCTGTGGTACTCGCCAGAGGGCCCGGCGGTGAGTGCGGGATTGACCGACAAGAAGAAGCGCAGTGGAAAGAACTCTCTCTTCCTGAAGTGCCGGAAAGGTGACCCGCGTTACGGGTTTGTTCAGCAAGTTTCGGTGGAAGAAGGCCAGATGTATCGTTTTAGCGCCTACCTGCTTAACGGGTCGGAAGAGGAGGCTTTGACTGGAAAGAGCCACGGAACTTTATCTCTGGAGTGGAAGAATTTTTACGGTCAGAGTGTCGGCCATTTAGTGAGTGATAGTTGGGGAGCTGACTTGTCTGACAGCAAATGGCAACGCTTTGAGGTTGAGCAAAAGGCGCCTCCAGGCGCAAAATTCTGTAATTGCGTGATCGCGATGCTCAGCTCAGACGGTAAAGTCAACGAGGTTTTCTACATAGATGACTGCGAGTTCCAAGACTTGGGGTCGGACCCGACGAAGTCCAAATATTCCAGCACCTTGACCACAAAATAAGCATCATGTTCCGCCTTACAAGCATGATTTTACCCGCAAAAAAACGGTAACCGTTACCTTGGCAATAGCTTACACCGAGGGGACGGGCCCTGCAAGCTTCCCGCGGGCGGGTTGCTAGGCCGAGGCGGCGGCTCGGCGGGCAACGCGTTTGCGACGACGACGGGCCTGAGCTTCGCGGGATTCTTCCTCGCGCTCGGTCAACCGGTGTTCAGGATGGGCTTGCGCCCAGCGGTCAGGCAGCAGCGTCTCCAGGGCCGCGGTGTCCGTCGGTAGAATCGCCGGCAGGCGGCGTAGCACGTCCGTCAGGTACGGCCGCACGTCTACGCAGTTCCGACGGGCACTCTGCACCAGCGTGTACAGCGTCGCCGCTGTCTGCCCACCTTTCTCGCTTCCGAAGAACAAGTAGTTCTTGCGTCCCACAGCGACCGGCCGCAGAAGCCTCTCGATGAGGTTGTTGTCAATCGCGAGCCGGCCGTCACTGGTGTAACGCACGAATGCTTCCCAGCGGTTGAGCACGTAATCCACCGCCGCAGCCAACTTCGATTTCGGTCGCAACGTCGGCCGCACTTCAAGGAAGCGGGAGCGTTAAAGGGGTCGTGAGTCGTTTTCAAGAAGACTCCGGCCCTTTTTGACCTCCTTCTTGCCCCAATCACGGGGCCCCATTTGAATCGCATTTTGTGATTCGTGCGAGGTTACTTGGAAGTGTCGGCGATGGGGCTGATCCTGTCAAGCATCGGGAATGGCCGACTGATCGAGATAATTGGGCGACAAAGGGGTCGGGAGTGGGGTGTTCACTTTGTCGATGTCAATGCCAACTGATTT
>CAYYOX010000331.1:0-7594 GCA_964473065.1 uncultured Planctomycetaceae bacterium
GCCTCGATGAGTTGCACTTCGGCCGCGGCCCCGGGCCCCAGGCCGTCGTCGGCATCGAAATCGAGCCAATAGCCTTGGCCCGCGGTATAGGCGCCCAGCGTCAGGCCCGAAGGCTCGATCGAGAGCAGCCGCCGATCCTCCAACCCCTCCAGCCTCAGCCGCCGAGAATGTTTCCCACCGGTCGAACGAAACGTCGGCCCAAAACGCCGCCTGGCAAGCCCCAACATGATGCACTCCTGAAGTCAATCTAGCAGCCGAACACCCCAATCGCAGGGACCCCAGTCTAGCAGACTCCGGCGCGGCAGTCAAGGAGAAACCCGTTTTTTGTCCTAGCCCGGATTATTCACTAAGCCGTAGGGTGGGCCCAGCAGCAAAAACCCGCGCGGGAGTTTGTGGAATGCTTCGTCGGGAAACGCAGTTTTGAATATCGAATATCGAACAAGGAATGACGAGCGTTGAAGTGTTTTGCCCTGCCTGCTACCTTCTTCCTTCGATATTCCTTGTTCGATATTCGATATTCACCCGATCCGCTTCGCACAAAAGGCGCCTGTCACCTTTTTCCTCTAAATACTCTCGATGTGCAGGCCGCGTCGTCGTCGCTCGGCGCGGCGGGTATCGTCGATTAGGCTGGCTACCTCCTTGACGTTTTCTATGCCAAGCATGATTAACTCGGGATGCGAGCGGTCGCTGGACGAGATGCGGATCGTGCCTACGCCGACCGGCCGTTCTAGAAGCTTCTGCTCGCACGCGATGTCGTCCATGTCGATCACTTCGATCCGGTCGGTCACCCGGCGGAGGATGCCCGTCTGGTGGATGAAACGTTGGTTGGTCAGTTGGTAGCGGATGTTCCACCGGCGATAACAGAGCGTCGAGAGTTGATAGAGCCAAAGCAGCGGAATTCCAACCGCCACGGGCCACCCGACCCATGGTTTCCAGGCCCAGAATGCCAGGACCAACAACACGACCGTGAGAAGGCTGCTTAGGACCCAAGCCCCGAGCATGGCTTTAGAGGAGTAACCGCCATGCCAGAGATCCTCTTCGGTCTCTTCTTCGGCGCCCTGTCGCGAGGCGGCCGCCTCTTGCATTTTCTCGATGGGCGTGGCCGCCGCTTCCGCGTCGGTTGAACGCGGAGTTACCTCCTCGGCAGAGAATTCCGACTCCGCCGTATCGAGTTGCGCGCCACACTTGTGGCAAAAGCCCGCCTGTTCCATCACTTCCACGCCGCATTTGGGGCAATGCATGGTCCGTTCTCCCGAAGTTTACAGTCGAAGACCCGCTCACGTTCATCGGCTCGCATTATAGGGGACCACGAATCGACATGAAAAGAGGGGGTTCATGGTATCGAGTCTCTTACGAGAGGCTTTGTTATTGACCTCGAACCTCGTTGATTTCTTCACAAGGGTTCCCGGCCCGCCAGACATAACCCGTTGATTGCAAAGGGTTTAGGGTTCAAGGTTCGTAAACATTCGCCCAACCTGTCAAAGCCCAACCTGTCAAAGGTCGTCCATAGAAACCGCATTCATGCGATCTTTCCCGGAATTCAGCTCAGCAGCCCCGATGAATCGTGGCACTGCGAACGGGTTGGGCGAATGTTTACTCTCCGCCAGTCCGGTGCGCACTTTGGGGATGAACCAAAATGTCGAATAATCCCCACTTGCTAGACACCAGGGGGGCACGGTGCTACAATACCCACCATCGCGAGCCTGGATCGTCATCAGGCTCAACACAAACGGGTTGTGTCGGTTTGAGTCGTTGGCGTACGCGGTGTGGTCCGCCTTTACGAAAATCCTTGTTGTCTCGCTACTTGGAGGGTCATGCCATGAGTCCCGTTCGTTCCCTTCGCCGCAATCGTGGTGGATCATTTTCGTTAACTTCGCCGACGGATGGCTCTGCTTTTCGTGCGGTGCGGAAACTCGGGTTGGAACTGCTGGAAGGCCGGCAGATGCTGTCGATCAACCCCTATCCCGTGCCACTCGAGGCGCAAGATCCGCCCGGTAGCTTGATCTACGACCAGCCGAGCGTCGATGCGACAATCGCCACCGCGACCGATGCCGATAGTTTTTTGATCGACCTGGATGACGGGCAAACGGTTACGGTCGTCGTCGACACGGAAGACACGCTGCAAGCAACCGTTGAGCTACTCGGTCCCGACGCCAGCTCGCTGGGTAGCGCAACTGCGGCGACGGCCGGACAGGATGCTGTGCTGCAGGTCGTTCCCACCATAGGCGCCGGCGCCTATGCGATCAACGTCAGCAGTGTCGCGAACACAACCGGTGCGTATACAGTCCAACTGATTCTCAATGCGGCGGTCGAGGACGAGTCGCACGACGGATCGCCGAACAACGACTACGCATCGGCCCAGGATCTCGACGCGACGTTCATCACGCTCGGCGACTCCTCGGCCGAGCGTGGCGCCGTGCTCGGTGAGGGCGAAGTGGGAATCATTCCGGGTATGAATGCCCAGCCCGATTACCTGATTGCCGGCGGCGGATTCGGTGCACGGGTTGTCAGCGTTACGGCCGATGTTTCGGCCTGGGCCGATGGCCAGGCGAACCAGGGGTGGGGAATCCTTCCGACCGGCCCCAACGGCACGGACTTCAACTCCTTCGAGCACGCTGTTGCTGCGCAACGTCCTCGGTTGAACCTGGTGATTTCGGGCGTATCGGAAACGATCACCACCGGTATCGACACTTACGTCAGCTCAGCGCCCGCGACGAGGGATTCGTCGTTCGGCACCCTGGAGACGGCGGGATGGGACAGCGATGACGCCGGAGGGGCCAACTTTGGCCTGCTCTGGTTCGATGTGCCCGAAGCCACGCTGGAGGCTTTCCGCGATGCGCCGGGCTCGACCGCCACGTTGCGCTATTACGTCATCGACGCCGGCGACAACGGTCACTTGCACCGTATGACCACCGATTGGCTCTCCGGTTCCAACGGCGGCGACAGAATAACGTACAACGGCATTTCCCAGGACTGGTACCGCGTTACGCTCAACGAGCAGCAGCCGACGACATTCGCGATAAGGCCGATGGTTGCCGGGACTCCGACCTTGGAACTGTACGACAGCAGCCTGAATCTGCTGGCCAGCGGTGTCTCGGCCACGAACGTCAACCAAGTGATCAACGGCTTTGTACCCACCGCCGACGGAACCTACTATGTGCGAGTTTCCGGCGTGCAGGCGGAGTATAGTCTGATCGTGACCCGCGGGGCCGACTTCGATACCGAGACCAACCACGGATTCGACGTGGCACAGCAACTCAGCGGCGACGGCGTGCTTGGACGCGTCAAGGGCGGGGCCGACACGGGCGCAGCGGCGCCGGTATTCGCGCGACAAACGGGCGGTGCGACGACTTGGGACGCTCCCGCCAGTGAAAGCATCTTGCCCGGGGGCACTGCTTCTTACGCCACTGCTTCTTACGCCACTGCCTTGAAACTCCAAAAAGCAAAACCTCCGGTTGCTACGAGTCCTGTAGCGAATCACGAGCATACCGGTCCGGACGACTCCTCGGGGGTGATTCTCGGTTCGGCAATCGCCGGACCGATTCCGTTGCTACAGGATTTTCCCGGGCCAGGCGCCACGGGCTTCATTCCACCCGACCCCACGGCAGCGACCGGGCCGGAGCAGGTGGTGGCGATGGTCAACACGGATATCGCCATCTACGACAAGGCCACCGGAACCGAACTCTTCCGGCAGAACATGAACTATGCCGACGGGTTCTTCGGCAGCGTCGGGGCGACCGCCGTGGTCTTCGACCCGTGGATCCTCTTCGATTTCGACACGCAACGCTTCTTCGCAATCGCGATCGATATCGCCAGCGACACGCAGAGCTTCGTGTTCTTGGCCGTGTCCCACGATGCCACGCCCACCGGGGGCGACGATTGGCACAAATATAAGGTCGACTTTGCGCACGACGGGTCGGGTGGGTTGGGCAGCGGGGCCCATTTTCCCGACTATCCGAAAATGGGCGTCGACCAGGACGCGATCTGGATCTCGGGCAATTATTTCCCGATCTCCGGCGGAAGCGGCGTGTATGGCGGGATTACGGCATTCGAGAAGGCGCCGCTGCTCTCGGGCGATGCGCTGAATATGGTTTACGAGGAGCACTTCCAGGGCTTCAGCGTGTTTCCCATGACGCAGTATGGCCCGGCGCCGGCACAATACTTTGCCGAGACGTCGACCGGCGGCGGTGCGAGCGTGACGATCCACGCAGTCACCGACGTCTTGACCTCGCCGGTGCGAACCACCACCACGATCAGTGTGCCGACGTTTAACTTCCCCGACGATGTCCCCCAACTTGGCGGTGGGGCCGGGGCCGACGCGATCGACAATCGGATCATGACCGGCGTTTGGCGTGACGGGTCGATGTGGTTCGCCCATCCGATCGAAGACCCGGCCATCGGCGACGGCGAAGTCGTGGCGCGGTGGTATCAAGTGGCCACCAACCAGTTTCCAGACGACGCGCCAACGCTCGTCCAGTCGGGCAACGTCGACCCGGGGCCGGGCGTGCATGCCTGGATGCCGGCGATCACCGTCGACGGGCAAGGCAACATGGGGATCGGCGTTTCCTTGGGCGGGCCCGAGATGTACTTCGGCGCGGGGTTCACCGGCCGGCTGGCCACCGATCCGCCCGGCGAGACCGTGCTGCCGGTCAGCACGCTGATCGAGGGGCAAGATCACTACGATACGACCGGCGGCTCCGGCGGGCGCAATCGATGGGGTGATTACACGGGCATCTCGATCGACCCTACCGACGACGCCACGTTTTGGATTTTCAACGAGTATGCGGCCGCCAACGACACCTGGGCCACGCAAGTCGGCGCGTTCCAACTGGAGGAGCCCATCGACGAGGATTGGTATCAATTCCTTGTGGATGCCGGGGATACGATCACGCTTCAGACTTACACGCCGGGCGACGGACCGCTGCAGCTCGTCAACATGTTGGACCCGAGGATCGAGCTGTACGGCCCGAGCGAGACGTTGATCCTCGCGGATGACAATTCGGCCGGCGACGGGCATAATGCCCGAATCGTTCACGTCGCGTCGCAATCGGGCAGCTATCGCGTTCGGGTCGCCGGGGTGGACAGTGAAGGCGAGTACTTCCTCCGCCTCGACCTGGGCAACAGCACGGCCGGCAGTGCGGCGCCCGAGGTCATCGACGCCGATCCGGACGACGGCCAAAAGGTCGCCACATTTCCGACGACCTACACGCTCGATTTCTCGGAAGGCCTTCTGCTTAGCGAGGTCGACGCCGACGATTTGCTGATCGGTTCCCTGGCGGCAACGAGCGTGACGGTGCTCGACGGCAACACGTTCGAGTTCGGGGTCGATCCGGCGGCCAATACTGGCGACGGCGTATACCTGGTCGAATTGGCCCCCGGCGTGGTGACCGACTTGCAGGGCGTCGGCAACGCGGCATACACGGCGACGTTCGAGTTGGATACGACCGCACCGCGGGTGTTGGCCACTTCATTTAACGGGGAGACCTTCCCGGCAAACGGCCTTATGACGGAAGGGCCGCTGAGCTTCACGGCAAGCTTCAACGAGGACCTCTACGCAATAGGCAGCGCCCGGCGAGGACCTTATGCGCCCGGTGAAGACGACGTTCTCTTGGTGGAGACGTTCAGCGGGAAGTCCTTCGAGCCGATCTCGGTCGACTACGATTCGGTTACCGACATCGTCGCCGCCGAGTTCGACGCCTTGCCCGAGGGACTCTACACATTGACGTTACGCTCGGGCGATAGCGCGTTCGAAGACTTGGTGGGGAACGACCTGGACGGCGAGCCGTGGGGGCCCGGGGCCGATGGCACACCGTCCGGCAATGGAGTGCCCGGGGGTGACTATTTTGTGAACTTCAGCGTGGACCGCGACGTGATCGAAGCCAATTCGTTTCGACGGCTGGCGCCGCTGGGCGGGCTGATGCTTCTCAGTGCCGCCAACACGGGGTTGATCGGCCATGCCGGGGACGAGGATGGGTTCACGTTCTTCGCCGAGGCGGGCGAGACGATCTCGGCAGTTGTGGATCCCGACGACCCGGCCGCCACCTTGTCCGTCGAGTTGGTCGGCGTATCGGGGCCGATCGTGGCTGCCGGGCCGGGCGAGTCGGCCGTCCTGACGCCGGTGAGGATTACCGCCGACGGCATGTACACGATCCGTGTTTCCGGGAATACGGTCACGCCCTTCAATCTGGAGATCGGCCACAACTTCGTTGAAGAGATCGTCGATAGCGACGACGGAAGCGAACTGTCCATTGACGAGACGTTCCTCCTCTTGGGCTCGGGTCGATATGGGGCCTTGGGGGTAATCGAGCCGACGATCGTCGAGGTGGATGCGGTCGTTTGGGGTGTGCAGCCGACGACCGGGCGAATCGTACAGATCGATCCAACTAGTGGAAACGAACTATTCAGTTTCGCGGCCCCCGACGCCCTTTCGCCGACCGACACGCAAATCGGCCTGAGTATCGCCGAAGGCGGCGATTCGCTGATCTACGTCAATGCGGACGTCGATCCCGGTGTCTTGTACCGGCTCGATCCGTCCACCGGAGCGGTCCTTTCGATCGAATCGACCGATGGGCTGACGTACGATGGTCTGGGCTACGAGTCGGGGGAGGTTGCCCCGGACATCCTCTACTCGGCCGATATGACCACCGATCCCGGCTGGACGTTGCAGGGCGATTGGGCCTATGGCACACCGGCCGGCCTGGGTGGCGATCCTGCGTCCGGCGCCACCGGCAGCAACGTGATCGGATACAACCTCAACGGGGAATACCCCAACGGCATGTCGGTCTACTACGCAACCACGCCGGCGATCGATGCTTCCGACTACGTCAACGTGACCCTTTCGTTCTATCGTTGGCTGCAAGTCGAGAGCAACTATTACGACGATGCCACTGTAGAAGTCAGCGGCGACGGCGCAAGCTGGACAACGATCTGGGAGAACACCGAAGACGGATTCTATGACACGGCCTGGACGCAACAGACGTTCGATATCTCAGGCATCGCCGGCGGCCAATCCACGGTCTTTGTTCGCTGGGGAATGGGGCCGACCGACGGATTGGTGCAGTATGCAGGATGGAATATCGACGACGTGCTGTTGACCGGGGACCATCCTCAGACATCGTCGATCTTCCTCAACCAGGACGGCGTCGAAGTACGTCGTCAGGAAGGCTTCTCCTCAGAGGAGTCGACTCATTATTCGTTAAGCGCCGTGTCCGGGGCCTTGGGAGGTGACGACGCGGGACGGCAGTTCGCTTTCGTGCCGGGGCAGGGCATTATCGAGTTCGATCCGAATGCGCCGGAAATCTGGCTCGGTACGCTCGGGGCGCCGGCCGTGGATATCGAGGGCTTGGCATTCGACGGGCGTAATCTATATGCCTCGACCGCCTCGGGGACGTTGTTCACGCTCGACCCGGACACGGCCGCGGTGATCGATTCGGTGAGTATCGCCGGGGGCGGGCTATTCGGCCTCGGTGCGCGGCAGGCAGCCGTTTCCAGCAGCAACGACGTGCTGCAAAACGGGAGCTTCGAGACGGGGGATTTCACCGGTTGGAACGTCGGCACGACAGGCTATCCGTACATCGACTGGACCGTCTCCACC
>CAYYOX010000332.1:0-4026 GCA_964473065.1 uncultured Planctomycetaceae bacterium
TCGACGACCAGCGTGGTAACCGACGCGTCCCTTTCGGACCTGACGACGACCGACGCCGGGCCGATCAAGTTGACGGCCGACGGCCCGTTGACCCTCAATGAGCCGGTCACGGCGGGCGGCGGAGGAAACATCCTGCTGGCGGCAGAGGGCAACGCAGCGACGAACGACTTGCACGTGAATGCCAACATCACGGCAATCGGCGGCAACGGGAACATCAGCCTGTATGCGGGCGACACGATCGAAATTGACGCTGTGGTGACCATCATCACGCAAGGCGCGGCGGCAGACACCGGGACGGGTGAGATCTTGATTATGGCGGGGACTGACTACAACAACGGCGCACTGCAGGAGGGCTACTTTGACGCCACCGGGCAACGGCAAGGCGAGATCGTGATGCAGGTGGGTTCGACGATCAGCACGGTGGATGACGGGGACATCACGTTGTGGGCTCCGGGGAAGGTGCAGCTTAGTATTGTCAACGCCAACCATGACGGGGACGGTGATTTGGGCGACATCCTTGTAGAGTCCTTAGGAGGTAATGTTGACGTGAAACAAGTGCTGCCAGAAGCGGTGCCAGCGAACGACATCAAATCGGAAATCGTCGGCTCCAATATCACCGTTAACGCTCTTTCTGGCAAGATCACGATCGAGAACGGCGCCATCCTGGAAAGCAAGACAGGGAAGGTGACAAACGCTCCGCCCATCTTGCGCATCCCTCCCCCGGACAACATTCTTACGCCTAATGACACGGTGCAAGTTTTGAGAGGATCGCTCGGTGGCAATAAGAACGAAGACCCAAAGGATAACGACGAATACGGCGCTAATTTCAAGATCACAGTCTCGTGGGCGGATCCGGACCCGAATGATCCGGGACAACCTGTGACGACTGTTATCGACAAGTATGAACAAGGAGGACTGAAAGACGGGGTGTACAACAAGGACGTAGTAATCGCAGGCGGCACGGTCTACATGCCGGTTGGCGAGGATGGAGGGATTCCACAAAGCGGACGTGTGACCGCTGGGTCCGGCAGCGGCCCAATTGGGCTGGACATCGAACGGACATACTCCGTCGAATACTTGACTAGAGTTGGCAAACCGGAAGTGTCAGCGACGGTCAGGGTAGACAATGATAGGCACATAACGTTGAACGACAATCGTGGCGTGGACTTGAATGCAGTGGAGGTTGTGGTTTCGACCAGCTTGGCCGGCGCCTTTGTTCCTCCCACCGCGATGCCGACGGGATTTGAACAACCGGAGAAGGTTCGGCCGAGGGAGCTTCCTTTGACTCCCCAGGTTCGTCCAACGACTCCACTGCCGACGACCGGGATTGAGGAGATGCGCTTCCGAGGCGAAGGTGTGGCGGGGGACGAAAGAAAACTATATTTGGTCAGGGTTCAGCCCAACGAAGAGGAAGAGAAGGCGCTGGAATTCGAGGATCCTGACAAGGTGCTCTCGAATTTGTCGGAGTGGTTGGATGACGTCAAGAAGACGGATATGCCCGACGGTCTTTACCGCATTTACCTCTTGGAAAGAGGCTTCAGGCGAAAGCTGATCGAGTTTTTCAAGTCGAAGGACACTATCGGAGATCCGCCTCGCGAACAGGGTCGTGGGGCCAATCCGCCTCCCGAAGAAAGCTCGCACGTTCCGTGGTGCGACGAGTCTCATGTGGCAGCGGCGAGTATTCGGGAAGTAGACCGTGCCTGGGAGCGTTGGGCGGGCCGGGAAGATGTAACGGTTAGCGAAACTGTTTCGCCGTTTGCCACGTGTTTGGGGGTGACTACTGGCGCGCATCACCGCGATCGGCTAACGACGAATAATGGCAAGGACGGACCAACTCGTGACGAAGATCCTGCTGGCGCCGCTGTGTTATCCCACAGTTGGGCATGTCTTGCAGCGTGTGCGTCGGCGCTGGTTGGCGGCAGTTCGGCGGCCTGCTCGGCGCGGGGTGGCTGGAAGGAGAGGATAGACGATATAATGGAAGATCTAGATGAGAAGTTGCTGACGAAAGCTGCACGCTTGCGGAGGAGACTTCGCAGATAAGCGTCTCGGCAACTGAGACGCATTCCGAAGACCGCCTGTAACGGAGAATTGTGATGTCCACTTGTCAGTTTTGCAAGGCCCATATCGACAGTCAGGCCATTCGATTGGGGCAATGTCCCGTTTGCAGCCGGGCGTTGCCTTCCGATGAAACCGCAGACCGATTGGCCCAGAGTCACGAGCCGGTGGCGGAAGGCGTTCCGTCTGCGATTCCTGCGGCTGAGGAATCGGAGGCCAGCGGCGAGGGCCGCGGGACTCCCACGCTTCAGGGAGGGCTGCCCGGCGAGCCTAATCCGGCGGAGGAAGACGAGGGCGGGGGCACGGCCGACGAGAAGGATATCGCCGAGACGCTTCAGGGGGCCCTTCCGAACGAACCCCGACCTTCGGAGGAAAGCGTGGACGGCGCCGGAGTACAGCCTGGTGAAAAGACGCTTCAAGCAGGCATACCCAGCGAACCTCCCCCTGCGGAAGAAGCGTCGCAGATGATCGATGACCGCCGGTTAGCCGAGACCTACGACTCGGACATCGCCACACCTGAAGTGGTGGAGAAGATATCGGCGGCTTGGTCGGGGGCTCTCCCCACGCAAGCAAGCCCGAATGACTCGATCAAGGCGAACTTGCACGCAGTGGTTGCGGAATCAGATCTGATCATTCAGTCGCGGTCGGTTCGCAGCGCAACGTCCCCCGTTGGGAAAGACGCAGGGCAACACGAGTCGAGTCGGGCCGACTATGAGTTGATCGACTTGCTGGGTGAAGGAGGGATGGGCATAGTCTATTCGGCTCGTCAGGCTTCCTTGAATCGGACCGTTGCCGTCAAGATGCTCAAGCCGGATAGAGCTACCAACCGGGACCCCTGGAAGTCGTTCCTGTCCGAGGCCGTGGTCACCGGGGACCTGGAGCATCCGAACATCGTTCCGATTTATGACCTGGGGATCAGCGAACAGGACGCTTTGTTTTACTCGATGAAGCGGGTGAAGGGAACTCCCTGGAGCGAGGTGATCTCTGAAAAGCCGCTGCATGAGAACCTCGGCATTCTCATGCGCACCGCCGACGCGATCGCCTTTGCCCACGACAAGGACGTAATTCACCGCGACCTGAAGCCGGAGAATATTATGCTCGGCGGCTTCGGCGAAGTGCTGTTGATGGACTGGGGATTGGCCATGTCGTCTTCCCGCGGCAAGGGTTCCGGAATGGGTGGCACTCCGGCGTACATGGCTCCGGAAATGGCCATCGGGCCAGTGGAACTGGTTGGCGTTC
The DNA here is from genome assembly GCA_964473065.1 of uncultured Planctomycetaceae bacterium. Taxonomy (GTDB): domain Bacteria; phylum Planctomycetota; class Planctomycetia; order Pirellulales; family Thermoguttaceae; genus CAYYOX01. Next base: position 3,295 of record CAYYOX010000332.1, read on the forward strand.
ACAGTGACATTTATCTGCTCGGCGCAATCTTGTTCGAGATCCTCACCGACGCCCCCCCGCACGCGGGCAAGAGCGTGCAGCAATGCCTTTATGCGGTGGCCCAGAATGTTATCCGGCCTACCGATCAGTCGGGCGAATTGCTGAACATTGCCATGACGGCCATGGCCACGGCCCCGGAAGAACGATATGGCTCGGTACAAGATTTTCAGGCCGCTATCCGGGAGTACCAGTCGCATTTGGAAAGTAACGTGCTTGCCGAACGGGCCGAAGAGGACTTGGCCCAAGCTCGGCAGAGTGACGACTATCAGACCTACGCCCGGGCCCTGTTCGGCTTTCAAGAGGCAGTGAGCCTTTGGGACGGCAATACGAAGGCCCGTGCCGGCGTGTCGGAAACCAGCTTGGCGTACGCGGCCAGTGCGTTGCGCAAAGGCGACTACGATCTGGGTGGGTCCCTGCTGGACGAGGACAACCCGCAACACGCCGAGTTGTATCAGGAGATCAAGGCGGCAGGGCAAGAACGGAATACGAGAGAGCAGCGGTTGAAGACCGCCAAACGTATCGCCCTAGCGCTTTTGGTCATGGTGTTTCTTGTGGGATCAGTATTGTCGTACTTCATCTATCTAGAGGGCAAGCGCGCCAGGAAGGCGGAAGCTGTTGCGAGAACTGCGGAAGGCGAGGCGAGAACTGCGGAAGGCGAGGCGAGAACTGCGGAAGGCGAGGCGAGAACTGCGG
>CAYYOX010000332.1:4126-6276 GCA_964473065.1 uncultured Planctomycetaceae bacterium
AAGACGAAGCCAAGAGACAGGAAACCGAAGCCAAGAGACAGGAAGCCGAAGCCAAGAAGCAGAGGGCTGGAGCCATTGCTGCAGAACAAGAGGAAACGTACAGCGCCTACATTTCAAGAATCGGAGCGATTGCGGCCAGAATCGACGAGAACGCCTTTGAGAGGGCAAATACTCTTTTGGGCGAATGCCCTGCCGAGTCGGAGGGAAATTGGGAATGGCGCCGCCTGAGATACCTTTGTGACCATGCCTCTACGGATTACTACACTAAGCACAAGATAGAAGCTGTGGCTTTCTCACCGGACGGCAAGCGGTTTGCCACCGGCGGTTGGGGAGGCAGTGTGTACGTTTGGGACATCGAGTCGAAAGAGGAATTGCTGGAGATTGCCACGGGGGGTGAATATGTTTTTGCGGTCACCTTCTCGCCCGACGGCAAGTACATCGCAACCGGCGCCAACCATCGACCGGGATTTGTGAAGGTTTGGGATGCCCAGACGGGAGAATTGTTTAAGACTCTGTCGGAAAGCGGAGACGGACATACGGACACCGTGGTCAGCGTTGCTTACTCGAAAGACGGAGCTCGGTTGCTGACAAGCTCGTACGATAAGACGGCCCGGTTGTGGGACTTAGACAGCGGAACGTCGCGGGTATTCAAGGCCCACTACGATTCGGTATGGTCGGCAGCGTTTTCCCCGGATGAGAAGAAGATAGTCACCGCCGGCCAGGACGGATCCGTGGTGGTGTGGCATCTGGATAAGGAGGATCCCGAGCCCCCGTTCTTGGGTCACAAGGGGCCGGTCTACACGGCCGCGTTTTCTCCCGACGGACGCCACGTCGTGTCTGCCGGGTTCGATAAGCAGATACTGATTTGGGATCCCAGGAAGGTTAGAGAATTCGATTACGAAGTCTTACTGGAAAAGGAAAACGATGCCGCAAATCCTCCTCGCGAATATCAGGCACTCAGTCTAAGCGGTCACACGGCTAGCGTTCGCTCGGTGCATTTCTCTCTCGACGGACAACTCGTGCTCAGTTCGGGAAACGACAACACGGCAAGGATTTGGGACCCTGCCACGGGTGAATTGCTGAAGACTTTGCGAGGACACGGCGGTTGGGCGCCCTGTTGCGAGTTCTTTTCCTCCGCCGACGGATATTTGGTGCTCTCGGGCAGTCTGGACGGCAAAGCGAAAATATGGAGGCTTCAGAACAACAAGAAAGTCCTGGTCTTTGGAGGGCGCGTCCTTCAGAAGCACGGAGATGCCATCCTGGGAGCATCGTTTTCTGATAACGGAAAACAGGTGGTCACCGCGGGGCGCGATCGTTCGGCCATTATCTGGGATTTCGCCACGGGGGAAGTTCAGCAAGAGTTGAAGGAGGGCCACGAGTTCCTGGCCTCCACGGGTGTCTTCTTCCCGGTCGAAAATAAGGTTCTTACGGCCGCCGTGGATGGCACGGCTCGGGTTTGGGACGTTGCCACAGGCGCAGAACTGTTTTCGATCGAGGGAACTGGCCCCAGCGCCGCAGTGGCGCTATCGCCCGACGGTAAGTGGATCCTCACCGGCGGCGTTGAACCCTCAGAGAATGGTGAGGACGAGAAGGATTACAAGGCCACGGCAAAAATCTGGAACGCGTCAACTGGGAAGTTGGTCCGGACACTCAAAGGGCACGACCGCGAAGTTACCGCCGTGGCCATCTCATCGGACGGCAAGTGGGCGTTCACCGGCGATGCTGCCGGCGTTTGCCGGTTGTTTGATGCCGAGAGCGGCGACACGATCCGGCAAGTGAAGCAGCACACGCGAGGCGTCACGGCCGCCTCTTTCCTGGGCGATGGACGGCAGATCCTCACCGCCTCCTTGGACAGCACGGTTATACTATGGGAAGCTGACACGGGCCGTGTGCGCTACACCTTTAGGCACGACAATCAAGTATGGTCGATGGCCGTCTCACCCAACGGCAAGCAGATCCTGACGGTTTGGGTGAATGAGACCAAGGAGGAGCGAGATGAAATGATCGGCAAGATGATAACCAGACCTGTTTCCACCGCCGTCACCTTGTGGGACATTGGCAGTGGCAAGGAGATCTTGCAGTTGCCTGTCGGAAAGGAGATTGTCACGCATGTGGCGTTTTCGCCGGATGACCAATCTGCAGTAACGACG
>CAYYOX010000332.1:6286-7594 GCA_964473065.1 uncultured Planctomycetaceae bacterium
GCGACGGGCAAACTAAAAAACGCGCCGAGCTTGAGAACTTCGTACGGCTGTGGGATTTGCAGCAAGGCCAAGAGATCCTCGCGACAACCAACAACGGCGGGCCCTTCTTGAACGCCGAGGCGGGGAGCTCATTCTGGTCGGCCATGTTTTCGCCTGACGGGAAGTCCGTGCTGACGGTCGGTGGGAATGAAGCTCGACTTTGGGACCTCAAGACCGGCAGGGAAATCATGGAATACAGCCCGCATGACCCGGTGGCCTCGGCCAGCTTTTCGCCTGACGGAGCACTCGTGGCTACCGGCGGCTGGGACGCAACGGTGAAAATCTGGCAATCTCGGACCGGCAAAGTGGCGTTGAGACTCGACAGCGGACATGAGGTCGATATCAACAGTATCGTGTTTTCGCCGAACGGAGACAGGGTCCTCACCGCTAGCAGCGATGGGACGGCCATACTGCGGGACATCAAGAGCGGACAGAAAGGCCCTGTTTTCCAGGGCCATCAGGGACCCGTTCGTAGTGCGGCTTTCTCCGACGACGGAACTCGTGTCGTTACCGCTTCCGATGATACAACGGCCCGGATCTGGGATGCAGAGACTGGAGACGAGTTGTGGAAACTTGAAGGCCACAGCCAGGCCGTCCTTTGCACCGCGTTTTCTGCCGACGGCAAATGGGTGATCACCGGCAGTGAAGACAATAGTGCCATCGTTTGGAATGCCCGCACCGGCGAGAAGCACGTCTTCTCCAAGGACTCAGAGGACAAGAACGATAATCCCGCCCTTCTGTTAGGACATACCGCGGCGGTAACTTCCGTCGCGTTTCTGCCGGACGGTCAACGTGTGATCACCGGCAGCAAGGACCACACGGCCAAGATTTGGGAATTGAAAACCGGGAAAGAAGTTCTCACGCTCAGAGGGCACTCGGAAGAAGTCACCTCGGTCGCCTTCTCGCCTGACGGCAAGACGGCCTTGACCGCCAGCCGCGACGGAACGGTCGTCCTGTGGCTCACGAGCGATGACTAGACGGCCAATGCGTTGGGAAAACTAGGCAAATCGTCCTTGGCCGCCGACAGGCCTTTCTCAAACGAAAAAGTCTAACATGCGTGGCTCCCTCAAATCGGCGACTGATCAAAGAGCCTCTGGAAATCTCCAGACTGAAATGGTAAACTATTAGTTTTCCTCTACTACGCAACCACGCAACACACACTCACGTTTTTCTTGGGTGGGGAATACCGAGCATGTGGCAAGTCGGCGACGAGCCCGTTCCGGGGTATCGATTGGAGTCCTTCCTGGGCAAAGGTTCGAATGCTAAGGT
>CAYYOX010000333.1:0-7586 GCA_964473065.1 uncultured Planctomycetaceae bacterium
ATCATGGGGGGAATGACGAAGCACGAATGACGAATGACGAAGAAACGATGACTCGCTCATCATCGACCAGATGGTGATGCAAGTCAAGACACCCGCGAAGGGCAAACCCTCAGAAGCACGTAATTTTCGTCATTCGTCATTCGTGCTTCGTCATTCCCCCCCTACGTCATCTGCCAAACGGCCATCTTCAGCATGTCACGGAGTCGCTTGTTGGCCTCGAAGACGGCGGCCGGCTCGAAACCGTAGTGGACCATGCAATGTTCGCAACGCGGATCACCGCCGGGGCCGAGTTGGCTCCAGTCGGTCCCGTCGACGAGTTCGTCGTAGGTTGTGTAGTGGGCGTCGCCGAGCAAGTAACAGGGTCCCCGCCAACCGCGCACGTTGTAGGTCGGGTTGGCCCAGGCCGCGCACGGCAACTCCCGTTGGCCGCACAGAAAGTCCAGATAAATGGGCGAGGCCGCCAGTCTGAACCGCTGCAGCAAACGCCTCGCGTCGCGGAACTTCCGATGAATCTGCTGCCGGGTCGGGAAGAGCGATTCGGCCTGCTCGGGACAGGCCTCTTGCACGGCTTGATAGCCAAAGGCGGGCGAGATCATCAGGGAGTCGACGCCCAACTCGGAGAGATACTCGAACAGCACGCCCGTCTCGTGCATGTCGGTCTGCTGGTAGATCGTCGTGTTGGTGCAAACCCGGAACCCGGCCTGCTTGGCCGCCAGGATCCCGGCGGCCGCGGCGCGAAAGGCGCCTTCCCGACCGACCATCCGATCGTGCGTTTCCTCCATGGCGTCGAGATGCACGTTGATAAACAGCCGGTCGTTGGGCGGCAGACCGTGGAGTTTCTTCTGAAGCAGCAGCCCGTTGGTGCAGAGGTAAAGGTGATTCCGCTGAGCAAGCAGTTTGCCGACCAATTCCTCGATGCCTGGGTAAATCAGCGGTTCGCCGCCGCAGAGACTCACGATCGGGGCCCCGCATTGCTCGACCGCGTCGAGACACTGATCGACCGAGAGCGTTTGGCCCATGGTGTCGGCATACTCGCGGATCCGCCCGCAACCGGCGCACGACAGATTGCACGCGTGCAACGGTTCGAGCATCAAGACCATGGGGAATCGCGTCTCGCCGGCCAGCTTCCGGCGAAGCAGGTAAGCGGTCATCGAGCGGGCGAGCGAAAGGGGGAAACGCATGGTCGTGGCTTTCCAGGGAATATGTACGGGAATCTTCAGCAGGTCAGGCTATCTACCACACGCAGCGACGGCGGATGGTCGGCCGAGAGCAACGGACCAACCTTGACGGTCCATTGGGCCAATGCCATCAGCGGGAAGTAGATCGGGTAGTAGTGGTAGCGGAGATAGAACACCTGTGGGAACCCGGTGCCGGTGAATTCCGGCTCCTCCCAAGTGCCGTCGTCATACTGCGATCGGACCAGGAACCGGATCGCTCGGACCGTGGCCGGATGCTGTTCGTATCCGGCCGCCAACAGTCCCAAAATGGCCCAGGCCGTCTGCGATTCGGTCGTGGGACCTTGCCCGCGGAGGTGAGGTTGGTCATAACTGTCGGGCGATTCACCCCAACCGCCGGACGGTTGTTGGCAACTGAGCAACCAGTTGGCTCCCGCAACAATGGCCGGATCATCCGCCGGCACACCGACCGCCGCCAGCCCGGTAATCACTTGCCATGTGCCGTAAATGTAGTTCACGCCCCAGCGGCCGAACCAGCTTCCGTCGGGCTGCTGCGTCTCGCGGAGATAGGCCACGGCCCGATCCACGGCCGGATCACCCAGCCTTCGGCCCAGCCGGCCCAAGGCCTCGATCACGCGGGCGGTCAGGTCGGGCGTGCTGGGGTCGATCATCGCGTTGTGATCGGCGAAGGGGACGTGACAGAGGAACTGCCGGTTGTTGTTCCGATCGAAGGCGCCCCAGCCGCCGTCGTCGTTCTGCATGGCCAACATCCACTTCAGGCCCCGCTCGATGGCCCTGGTCGAGCGCTCGGTCCGGGCCAACTCGTCCTTGGTGTCCGTCGGCGGGGTTGGTTCGGTGACCAACGTGAACTGCGGCGGCAAGGCCTCGGCCTGCTCCGCCGGGGCTTCGAACTGGGCTCGCAACGCCATCAGCACCATGGCCGTGTCGTCCGAGTCGGGGTAGAAGTCGTTGGCATATTCGAAGCACCAACCGCCCGGCTCGACGTCGACCGTTTCAGCCCAATCGCCCGGGCGGAGGATCTGTCGGTCCAGCAGCCAATCGACCGCATGCCGCACGGCCGGCGAGTCGCGACGGATGCCGGCGGCCGACAGGGCACGCAGCGTCAGCGCCGTATCCCAAACGGGCGACTTGCACGGCTGCAATCGGGCCGTGCCGGTCTCCTCGTCTTCGATCACCAGTGCGTCGAGCTGCCGGTAGCACTCCGTCAGTTCGGGGCTCTCGTCGTCGTAGCCGAGGCTTCTCAGGGCCAGGATACTCCAGACGATCGGCGGGTAGATGGCGCCCAATCCGTCGCTATGTTCGAATCGCGTCAGCATCCACTTCTCGGCCGCTTTGATGGCCTTGCGACGCCAGGGCAGCAGCCGGTGTCGCTGGCACCACTTCAACGTCCCATCCACCAGGCGGAAGAAGCGGTCCCAACTCAGCAGTCCCGTGCGGCCGCTTGAGCCCGGGGATCGTAACGGCGGCCAGTCTTCCGGCGATTTGATGAACAACTCGCGAATACCCGGGCCCGGCTCGAGCTGGCGGACCGGCTGCAAGGCCGAGACGATCGACAGCGGCACAATGATCGTTCGCGACCAGGCGCTGACCCGATAGATATTGATCGGAAACCATTTAGGCAGGAGCACGACCTCGGGCGGCACGGCCGGACATTGCTCGTAGGAGATCTGCCCCAGCAGGGCCAGATAGAATCGCGTAAAGCTGTTGACCGTATCGGCCCCGCCATGGGCCAGGATGGCGTGGCGGGCGCGTTGCATGTACTCGCTGCTCGGGTCGTGGCCGGTGAGCTTCAGGGCGAAATAGGCTTTGACACTTCCGCTGATCTCCATCGGGCCGTCGGGATACATGCCCCAGCCACCCTCGGGCAATTGTTGCTCGGCGAGACGCTCGGCCGCCTGCCCAGCCAAGGTCGATTGCTCGCGGCCTAAGTAGGCCAACAACAAGATCGTTTCGCTTTCGAGAATCGTGTCGCCTTCGAGCTCGGCGCACCAGGAACCGTCTTCGTGCTGCTGGCCGAGCAGCCACTGCCGAGTTCGGCCGATGGCGAGTCGTACCGGCGCACCCAATTGCTTGATCGTGACCGGATCCGTCCGGTCTCGCCCTGGCGAATCGTCAGGCCGGGTGACCGGCGCGGCGTCCGCTTGGTGAATCATACTCATCAGGAATTTGCCTCCAAGCAACTCCAGCGGTCTTCCATGACACATCACTCCTTTGAATGAATCCCCTAGCCTATGCTATCAGCCAAAAAACGACAATATCAGTACAACAAGAACCCAGGGGCGGCAGCAGTGCTAGCAGCGGCCTTGCCGGAGGAGAAATCGGCCCGCAAAGAGTAAGCTATATTTGTAGGAATGGGATTTTGTGGTTGTGGGAGTTTTTCCGGTTAACCCCGTCATCCGCCGGGTCGCCGGATAACACCGCGTGAACGCGGTGGCTAAACGAATACTCCTGGAATCATGCAACGAGAGAACCCCCGAAAGATGGCTGATAAGCAGAAGATTCGCGGCATTTTCACCCCGAACATGGTGCCTCTGGACGAGCGGGGGGAGATCAACGAGGCGGAGTTGCGCCGCTACATCGATTGGTTGATCGACAGCGGAGTTCATGGCCTCTATCCGAACGGTTCCAACGGCGAGTTCCTCCGCTTTACGTCCGAGGAGCGTCGCCGGATTGTCGGGATCGTGGTCGATCAGACCGCCTCCCGGGTGCCGATCCTGGCCGGGGCGGCCGAGGCCAATGTTCGCGAGACCTTGGCCGCGTGCGAGCAGTACTGCGGCCTGGGCGTTCGGGCGGTGGCGATCGTCGCGCCGTTCTACTACAAATTGAGCCCGGATAACGTCTACGCCTATTTTCGCGAGATCGGCCGCAACTCGCCGATCGACGTGACGCTCTACAACATCCCCGCGTTCGCTTCGCCGATCGATGTGCCCACCGTGCAACGGCTCAGCGAAGAGTGCGAGCGGATCACGGGCATCAAGGACTCGTCGGGCGACGTGGGCGCGATGATGCAACTGATCGACGCGGTGCGGCCGAACCGTCCCGACTTCGCCTTCCTTACCGGCTGGGAAGGGGCCCTGATGCCGATGCTCCTGGCCGGTTGCGACGGCGGCACCCATGCCACCAGCGGCGTGATGCCCCAGTTGACCCGAAAACTGTACGACCTGACCGTCGCCGGCCGACTCGACGAGGCCCGCAAGGCCCAAACCCAAGTCAGCCGGCTGTTGGAATTACTCTTCTCGGCGGCCGATTTCCCCGAGGGTTTCCGCCGTGCCACGGAGGTGGTCGGTTTTCGTATGGGTCCGAGTCGCCAACCGATCTCACAAGAGCAACAACTCCGGCTGGACAAGATGGAACCGGCCCTGCGGCAGTTCCTCGCAGAAGAAGGCGCCAGCGCCGATTCCGCTCCCGCCGCATTCGACCCGGGCCAAGTCGGCAAGATCGTCACCGCCGTAATCGCCGAGTTACAGCAGCGCGGCGCAATCTAGGTGATTCGGAAAACCTTTTAGGGTGGGTCGGGCAGCGAAGACCCACGCTGAGAAACTCCTCAAAACTCCCCGCTGGCCTGCGCCAACACTTTCAGGTTCTCCGGCGGCACGCGCGGCGAGACGCTGCAGGCGCTGCTGAGGATGTACCCGCCGCCGGGACTGCCGACCTTCAGTCGCCATAGGGCGTCGGCGCGGACCTCATCGGCCGACTTCTTCAACAACGTGTTGACCGGGTCGATATTGCCCTTGAAAAACACCTTCTCACCCACGCGCCGCTTGGCATCTTCCAGATCGATGCTTCCCAGCGGCGGCGGATCGAGCGTGTCGATCCCGTCGATGCCCGTCTGCACCATCAGTTCCAATCGGTCGCCGATGTCGCCGCAAGTATGCGTATAGACGGGCACGCCCTGCTGCTTGATCCGGTCGACCACTTGGGCCTCGTAGGGTAGCACGAACTGCTCGTATTGCCGCGGGGAGATGAACCCTCCGCCGGCGAAGGCCGAGGAGATCAACACGGCATCGATGCCAAACTGAGCCTGCCGAACGCCCAAGTCGGCCGCGCCTTCGGTATAGGCCGCCAGGATCTTGTGGCACTTCTGCGGATCGTCCAAGACGCACATCAACGCCTGCTCGTAGCCGAACAGTTCCATCAATTGCGTCCAAGGAGAGAAGATCTCGGCGTGCACCGAAACGGTCTCGCCCACTTCCGCCTGGATCAGTTCGATCGTGCGGAACCAATAGTCGGGCCAGTAGTCCTGCCGATTCGGTTCGTAAGGCTCCAAGCCGAAGTAGAACGGATACTTCAGCCCGCCCAGGCAATGCGGGTCGTCGTAGTAGAGCTTGCTCGGGTCCACGTCGTCGAGCGTCGGCCGGCGATCGCCTTCGGCGCGGAAGTGCTGCACGTTATCGTCGGCCGGGCATCGGGCCACGTCGCCGTTGCAGTAATAGACCGTCTGGCTGCCGTCCTCGGCCGTTTCGATCCGGTCGACGTAGTCTCGCCAGTTCGAGTCGCGGCCGGGCAGATTGATCAGGATGCCGTCGAACCGATACCGTCGCTGCAACTCGATCGCCGCCCGAGCGTATCCCTCGCTAGTAAACCACAGTTCGGCCGGCTCTACGTCCGTGTTCAGCAGATAATGCCCAAGGGCCAATTGGCACATCACAGGCACACGATCCACCGGCTCGTGCGCCATCGCCGCTCGAATTCGTTCTTTGCCGGTCATTGAGTAGTAGGCAGTAGGTAGTAAGCAGTATGCAGTTGTCGTTTAGCGGTCGTCGGCACGACGACCCCCTAATCCCTAATCCCTCGCCCTTAACCCCTATCCCCAACAATCGTCTCGACCATGGCGTGGAAGTTTTCCATGGGTGTATCTAATTGGACGTGGTGCGTGGGGCCGAGGATCAGGCCGCCGTCGTGGCCGACCGTTTCCAGTCGCGTTTGCACCTCGCGACGAACGTCGTCGGCCGTGCCGAACGGCAACGTGTGCTGCTCGTCGAGCGTTCCCCAGAAGCAGAGCTTGTCGCCGAATTGTCGCTTGATCTCGGCCGGGTCCATGCAGGCCGGCTGGATCGGGTTGAGTACGTCGATGCCGATTTCGATCAGCTCGGCAACGATCGTCGAAAGGTCGCCGTCGCAGTGGTAGGCCATTTTCAAGTTCGGGTTGATCGCCTTCAGTTCGCTAACGAAACTGGCCATCAACGGCTTGAAGAACTTCCGCCAGTGGTCGGGCGAGATCATCATCCCCTTCTGGCTGCCCACGTCGTCGCCGATCCAGATCATGTCCACGCCCATCTCGACCAGACGCTTGGCGGCCGTGAGGTGGTATTGGTACGGGATGTCGAGGATCCGCTCGGTCAAGTTGGGATCCATTACGAAGTCCATCATCATCTGCGAGAGGCCTCTTAGCGCCCAGGCCGTCTCGAAGATCGTGGTCACCGTTACGCCGACGATATAGTACTCGTCCTTGTGCTCGGCCAGCAGGTGTTTGGCCTCGACGTATAGCTCGTCACGATTGGGATCGGGCGGCTGGTAGCTGTCGACGGCCGCAGCGTCGGCCAACGGATGGCCGCACACTTCGGTGTAATAGCCTCGGCCGAACGGCGTATCGTACTCGACCGGATGCCAATCGATGCCCCATTCGTCCGTATACTCCTTATTGCCCTGGTAATAGCAGTTGGCCCAGCCGACCGACGTCAGCAGCAGGTCCTCGTCGATCGCCCGTTCCAACTGATACGTATTGCCGCCGCCATGCGGGTTGTGGGCGTCGGCCGCGTCGAGTTGCAGGTCCTCTCGAAGCCGCACGGCAAACTCGGGCGTGAAGCTGATCTGCATCGGACAACGGTCCGGCTTCTCTCGGTTGAGGGCCATTAAGACGCGGTCGCGGTGTTTCATGGTATCTCCGTGAACAAGGAAAAACGTCGGGCAAGCCCGACCGCTAAACGAGGGTGGCTAATGTGGTCAACAGCCGTTCGATTTCTTCTTCCGTGTTGTAATGCAGCAATCCGATCCGGACCATGCCGTCCGGCTCGAGGCCCAAGGCGTCGGTCAGGGGCAGGGCGTAGAAATTGCCGTGCCAGACGAAAATGCCTTCCTGACCCAAACGCTTGGCCAATTGGTCCGGTGCAAGACGCCGGTGGGTGATCGACAGCGTGGGCACGCGTTGGTCGTATCGCGACGGATCGGTAATCCCCCAGACCTTCACGTCCGGTAGCTCGACGAGTCCTTCGATCAATCGCGCGGCCAACCGGTCCTCGTATTGCCCGATACCCTGGTAGGCCGCCACCAGGGCCGCGCGTCGATCGGTCGCCTCCGGTTGGAGCTGTCGCCCCAGGTCGGCCATATACTCCACGGCCGCCAATGCGCCGGCGATGCCCTCGTGGCTTTGCGTGCCGGTCATCCAGCGGC
>CAYYOX010000334.1:0-7583 GCA_964473065.1 uncultured Planctomycetaceae bacterium
ACTCGGCCAACATCGCGCGGGCGTCGGCAAAACGCTCCTGCGGATCGGGTTGACAGGCCCCCAATGCAAGTCGTACCAAACGGCAGAGTGTCCCCTCGACGGCAATCGGCCCGGCCTGCTCGCCCAGCCGAGGAAACGCATCGGCCGGCAGTCCGGTGACCATCTCGTAGATCACCAGCCCGGCCGCATAGACATCGGCCCGGGCGTCCATCCGCCCGTCCGGCGGCATGTACTTTTCGGTGCCCACGCGCGAAACATGCGGGCTGGCCTCGGTCACCAGCCCGAAATCGGCCAGCTTCAACCGGCCGTCGACAAACAGGCAATTCGCCGGCTTCACGTCGCGATGCACCATGCCCGCCTCGTGCAGCGAGGCCAGTCCTTCGAGAAGCTCTCGCGCATAGCGCAGGCACTGCTCGGCCGCCATAGGGCCGTCGGCCAGTCGGCTTTCCACCGTGGCCGGCCGATAGTCGGACTGTTGCGAGGCCTCGGCGCCGGACACGTCGTCGGCCAGATCCATCACATAGAACAAATGGTCGGCCGTCTTGCCCACGTGATGGATGTGCAACAGGTTGGGATGCTGGCGACGCAGATTCGCTTCCAGGCGGGTCAACGACGTGATTTCCCGACCGGCCGGATCGGTCGTCCCCGAGCGCCGCAATGGAATCACCTTGACGGCCCGAAGATGACCGGTCGTCCGATTCCTCGCCAGCCAGACGCGACCAAACCCGCCTTCACCGATCGGACGCACCAAATCGAAGTCCGGGATGTCGGGGCTAATTGGTTCGCTCACGGGCTAGGAACTCCTATCTCGATCGTATGGTCATTTCGATGCGCGTGGTCAGCGAGCGTTCGACGACCGGGCCGGGTTGTGACCGAAGCGCCTGCTTGACGCGATTGCCGAGTTGGCCGTCGCTGGGGTACGTGCCGCTGAGCGTTTTGAGCCGCTGCAAAACTCGTTTGCGCGCCTTGTAGACGGCGTTGCGCGAAAGGCCGGTGATCCGGGCCACCTCGGCGCCGGACAACTCTTGCAGCGTGAACAGCTCGAACGCCAGATAGTCTCGCGGATTGGCTTCCCGTCGAACGACTTCCAACAGGGCCATCAACAAGGACTGCTCGAAAGCCTTCTCCCAAGCTTCGTCCGGCGGCTCTATTAGGTCGACGTCTGGCAGATCGCCTTGGGCCCGAACTCGCTGCGCCGGTTTGCGGCGATACTCGGCCACATGGTTGCGGACCAGACGTCCGAGCCAATCGCGGAAGCGGCCTCGCTCGGGGTCATACTGAAAAATGTCTCTCTGATCGAAAACCTTCAGCATCACCTCTTGGACGATCTCCTCGGCCGTATGGTCCGAGCAACCGCGATGCTGGGCAAACCCATAGATCAGCCGCCAGTACCGCCCGAAGAATTCGTCCCACGCCAACGGATCCGCCCCGTCCCGCAGCCGCCCCAGCAGTGTCACCCGCGTATTGCTATTCATGCCCCGTTATAAAGCCGCGACCGCTGGTCGCGCCCGTACCTTCGTGATTCGGAAAATCCCAATCGGCGCGACCAACGGTCGCGGCTTTATAGTTGACCAGCCCTTTGGTCATTCGTCAAGATGCGAAAAAACTTCCCGAAAAACCGGGCTGATCGGGGCCGTTCGGCGCATATACCTAATAGCGGCGGTTGGTTCGCCGTTGAATGTGAAGATGAATCTGTTACCTTATGAGAAGGTAGGCGAGGAGGCTGTGCGCCGACTCCTAGGCCCTTCTCGCATCACCCGAAAGGTGGAGACCATGAACACGACTGTTTTGTCATTGGCCCTGTTTTGCCTAGTTGCCCCGCCGGTAAAGACCGAGAAGACGCCGCAGACCCTGCTATACGTCCGCACAACACCCACCGGCGCCGAGATCCGCTTAGGCGACAAGCCGCTGGGCAAGTCGGACGATCTCTTTCCGGTCAAGCCGGGCGACTACAAGATCGTGATCGACCTGGAAGGTCACCAGCCCAGCGAGCAAAAAATCACCGTCCGCGAAGGACGCATCACACGGATCGAACTCGAACTGAAGAAAGGCCCCAAGCCGCCGCTATCTACACTTGGAGACGACCCGGCGACAGGGGAGCTTGGGTCTGCCGAAGAGGTGTTCCGCCGGTATCAGACCGCGTTCACCGAGTTCGATTTCTCCAAGCTGGAGCCCCTTTTCCTTCCGTTCGAGGACACACCGGCAGGATACCACCGCCGAAAACTCCTCGACGATTCCAGAAGAATCTGGCCAGGTTATAGAGAAGAACTAAGGGAATGGAAAGGGAAAGGGCCGTACTCGCTTACCGACATAAAGCAGAAAGTCGAAGGGAAAGACAGGCTGGTAAGCGCGACCATAATGTTTACGCACGAGGACACCGAGCGGGCGGAAGGCGTCTTCGAAGTCCGCATCACGCCGACCGACAGAGGTTGGAAGATCGCAGAAGTGAAGATGCTCCCAGAGCAAGTTTGGACCTGCTCGATGCACCGGCAGGTGAAATTACCCTGGGAAAGCAAGTGCCCGGTGTGTGCGATGGATTTGGTCCGGCTGCCACCCGAGGCCAGAAAGGTCCACCTGTCTGATGCCGATACGAAGGGAGCGGAAGTTGTGTTGGATCTGGCCAGTGGCCAGACGCTTGTGATCGACACGGATGGCGAGGATCAGATCGGCCAGTTTGATCGCTTAGGCAAGGGCGACTTGATGTATGATCGTCTGCTGGGATGCCTGCGCGGGGCCAAAGCCAGACTTTGGAAGGGCAACGACATTGTTACTCTGCCGGAGGAGGACCGACAAGGGACTGCCACCGCCTACAAGCTGCCCGAGGTCCCGTGCCGCTTGTTGATTACTACGGCGGAGAAGAAGCAGTTCGACGTCACCATCCTCTCGGTGACCGACAGCGGTGGAATCAATCTCGAATACCGGCCGGTCGAGGTTGAAAAGGCAGTGGAGCCGCGCATGCGATGAGGCCCGGTTGCGGACGTGTCGGACGGTCTCTTGCATTCTCCTGACACAAGCATTACCCTATATAGAATCAATTATCGTGATTCTTAGCCCCGGCGGCTGTGCCGGGGAAATGCTGTTGGGGAAATGTGACACTATGACGAAGTCGACAACATTGTTTACCGTGGCCCTGGTTGGTCTGTCCGTAATTCAGCAGGCGATGGCCGACGATTGGCCCGCCTGGCGGGGTGCGCGACGTGACGCCATCTCTCGCGAGACGGGCCTGATGAAGCAGTGGCCCGAGGGCGGACCGAAACTGCTCTGGAAGACCGAGCTCTTGGGCGCAGGATACAGCGGGCCGGCCGTTGTCGGCAACGTGCTCTACACCATGGGTAACCGCGACGGGCGGGAATGGGTGCTCGCGCTGGACGTCGATCGCAGTGGACAACAGCTTTGGGCCCTGCCGATCGGACCGGTCGAGTACGACGGGTTCAACCCCGGCCCTCGCGCCACGCCCGGCATCGATGGCGAGCGGCTCTACGCCATGGGGGCGTCCGGAACGCTCGTCTGCATCGATCTGCGAACCCGAAAGATCGTCTGGAGCAAGAGCGTCGTCAAGGACTTCGGCGGAATCATACAGAAATGGGGTTGCAGCGAGTCGGTGCTGATCGACGGCGAGCGGCTGATCTGGACCCCGGGCGGAAAACGAGCGACCATCGCCGCCTTGGACAAAATGTCCGGTCGAACCGTTTGGACCTCGCCGATCGGTGATCAAGCCACCTACTCGTCGATCATTCGGGCAACGATCGACGGGGTGAAGCAATACGTGCAGTTCACCGGCGACGGCGTGGTCGGCGTCAGGGCCGAAGACGGCAAGTTCCTCTGGCGATACGACGCGCCCTCCTACCCCAAGTACGGCGGGATCAATATCTCTACCTGCATCGCCTTCGGCAACACGGTCTTCGCCGCCGTGGGCTACGGCATCGGCGGCGGACTGGTCCAGATCAAACGCGACGGCCAGACGTTTACGGCCGACGAGGTCTATTTCACCAA
Organism: uncultured Planctomycetaceae bacterium; assembly: GCA_964473065.1. Taxonomy (GTDB): domain Bacteria; phylum Planctomycetota; class Planctomycetia; order Pirellulales; family Thermoguttaceae; genus CAYYOX01. Next base: position 3,994 of record CAYYOX010000334.1, read on the forward strand.
GGACATGAAGAACCACCACGGCGGCATGATCCTATTGGACGGTTACCTCTACGGCAGCAACGACCCGGGCATTCTCACGTGCATGGAATACAGCACCGGCAAAGTCATTTGGCGCAACCGCCGGCCGGGCAAGTGCTCGCTGCTTTACGCCGACGGGAGGCTCTACTGCCGCGACGAGAACGGACCGCTGAGTCTGGTCGAAGCCACGCCCGAGGGATTTCGGCTCCACGGCCAATTCGACCAACCCGACCGTAGTGACCAAAAGGCCTGGCCCCATCTGGTCGTTGCCAACGGGCGGATGTACGTCCGTGACCAGGGGCTGCTGTTGTGTTATGATGTACGGGCGGGGAGAGGAATATCGAATGTCGAACAAGGAGTGTTGAAGTTTGAAGGTGAGTTTATCGAAGTAAATAGCGACAACCACTAACACTTTCTACGCAGGAGTACTTTCCATGACTATTTCCATGACGATGCGATTTCAACGAGTTTCTATGATCCTGCTTGCTGCCGTGCTGTTCTCGACCGCCGCCTGGGGCGAAGATGCGGACAAGAGTGTTGCGCTGTTCAACGGCAAAGATTTCACCGGCTGGGATGTGCTCGGCTGCGAGGCGGTCGTGCAGGACGGGGCCATTCTGATCAAGTCGGGTAACGGGTTGGTGCAAACCAAAGAGCGCTACGGCGACTTCGTGCTCGATTTCGAGTGGAAGGCCCTAAAAGCCGACAACTGGGACTCGGGCGTCTACTTCCGCTACGAGTCGGTACCCACGGGCCGTCCCTGGCCGCCACGCTACCAGGCCAATCTGCGCAAGGGACTCGAAGGCAACGTGCAGAGTCTCAAAGGGGCCGCCAGCCGCGGGCTGACCAAGCCGGGCGAGTGGAACCGCTTCAAGCTGACCCTCGAAGGCAGCAAGGCCGCGTTGACGATCAACGGCAAGCCGGCCTGGAAAGCCGACGGCATCGAGACGCCTTCCGGCTTCATCAGCATCCAGGCCGAGGTCCCCGGCGGAGGACAATTCCTCTTCCGCAACATCCGCATTATTACTTCTAAATAGCGTTTCGTGATTCGGGGAAATGTAGGGTGGGTCGAGGCACGAAGACCCACGCGGAAGCAAGGGCAAGTACGAAAGGATTTCGCGCAAAGGCGCCAAGACGCAGAGAAAGGAAGGAGAATACGTGTTTTTCCAACTCTTCTTTGCGTCTTTGCGTGAGACAGTATTGTGTTCTTGTTCTCGCCAACAGTTCCGCGTGGGTCTTCGTGCCTCGACCCACCCTACATATTTCAGGGCGTGCCGCAGTTGCGCAAGGGAAACCCGGCTCAGGCACTCCGGCGACCGGTCGCGTTGCGAAATGCTGCGAGTTGACGAACAACGCGGGCAAACAGGCCGGTCCAATCTTCCGTGTCCCGTTGGCGGATCAAACGGACGGAGTCGTGCCAGACGCACGTCTGGCCGCGGGCCTGCCACCGCCAATCGGCGACCGAAGGCAGCAGGGTCCACGTCGGCAGTCCCAGGGCGCCGGCCAAATGGACCGTTGAATTGGCGACCGTGATCACCAAATCCAGTTGGCTGATCATTCCGGCCATGTTCTCGAAATCGTTCCTTTGATCCAGGTCGTCCCAATCGTGGATCTTCCCCAGCGCGGCCTCTTCCCAATCGTCCAGTTCGGCATCGGTGGCATCGTATTGGAGGTTCACCCAAGCTATTCCGGGCAGCCGCAACAGGTTCTTCCAGTCCTGGGGCTTCGTGTTGCGAGGTCCGGCGTTCCACCCCGACGCACCGCCTCGCCATGAAATACCGACTTTCAGCCTTGAGCCCAGTGCAGCTAGTCGCGCATTCCAACGCCCCGCGGCGACCGGATCGGTAAGAAGATAGGCGGTGCCGGGAAAATCATCCCGGGCGCGGCGAAACGTTCGGGGAAGGCTGCCCGCCATGACGTAGCAATCGAAGTGGCCGCGTTTTGCCAAGCGGTTCAGCGTGGCCACGTTGACGACGCCCATCGCAGGGTACGAACGCCCAAACAACGAAACCAGCCGCGGGTCGCAACCGAGCGTGCAATGGGGAACGCAAGAGCGCAGGTCGCGCAGGCACGACGCAAACATGATTTCCGTACCTACGCCCTGCTCCGGGACAACGGCGATCGATTGCTTCGCGTCGCCAGGGCCTTTCCAGATCGGCAGATGCCCGAAATTCGGATGGCTTCCGGACAATTCGGTTCGGGCATCGTAGTCGTCCCATCCTTCGGCAAACGACCCCATCGCGAGGTGCGCTATCGCGCGGGTCAGCCGCGCCTCCGGCCAACCGGGATTCAACCGAAGCGCTCGCTGAGCTGTCTGAAGCGTCTGCTCCCATTCTCCCTGTTGGCCCAAAGCAATTCCCATGTTGCGATGCGCGTCGGCCATTTGTGGATCGAGACGAACGGCCCGGCGAAACGCGTCGATCGCCTCGTCCAGGCGTCCCAGCGCTCGCAGCGAACAGCCATAGTTGAACCACGTCAACGGGACGCACGAGTTCAGTTCCAGAGAACGCCCGTAACTGACGGCCGCCTCGGCGTGGTTCCCGCCGATTGCCAACATGACGCCCAGACCCGAGTGGGCTTCGGCGATGTTCTCATCCCGGGACAGCGAACGACGAAAACACTTTTCCGCGTAGGCGTAGTCCGAACCGTTTGCGAAGGTCCAGCCGAGAACCGCGTGCAGTTTGGCCGAGTCCGGAAGCCGGCCCGAGCCTTGCACCCAGAGCGAGTGAGCCAGACCGAGCTGATTGGCCGACAGGACCCCTCGGACTCGATTTCGGAGTTGGTCCAAATTCGACAACTGTGGAATCGTTGCCGCCATCGTTTTGACCCCGGCGTCGTGATCGACTGCAAAGGCGAAACATAGCTTGTCATCAACAATAATCGGCCGTTTGTCAAAAGAACCTTGTCCTAATCTTTCTATTGATTGGGTAATCTTCTCCGAATGCGCAAGTGGCGGAATCTGCCCGGCCCGTTGGTGTAAGCTTATGTCGATTACGAAGGATGGGTATTCGCGGGCCTTCGGATTCGGAGCATTTGGACCCGCACAAAGGCGCGTACACGAAAGCACGAATCGCAAGAGCACAAAGCCCGGGGATTGCAACCCCTGGGCTTGTGCTGGGAAAATCAGTTTTTACGACGCCATAGCAGCAACAGCCCCATCGCGGCGCTGAGCAACATGACGATCGTGCCCGGCTCGGGCACGACAACACTCGCCGTGAACACACCCGGCACACCGGCGATGGTGTAGACCAAGCTCAGGTCGCCGCCCAGGTTCACATCGGTCTCGCCGAGTACGTCGCCCAAGCCGTGCGTGCCTTTGAGCGACATGGCGAACGCGCCGCTGATGGTCGCGTCGGTGTCCTCTTGGAACAGGCCAAGGCTCTCGGCGTCGTCACCCGTGAGGATGCCCGACTCGGACGAAAGTACAAAGCCGGTCAGCGTGGCGCCGCCCGTGTCGATCACCAAACCATCGCCGGTGACAACCAGTTTGACTTCGGCTGCCGCGGCAGCGGCTGCTGCGGAGTCGGGATAGGTTCCGTCGCCGAACAGGCCCGTGCCTAGCAGGGCGAGAATAT
>CAYYOX010000335.1:0-2025 GCA_964473065.1 uncultured Planctomycetaceae bacterium
ACGTCTCATCGCCGTGCCGGCGGCTAAATGGCGGAACTCCGGAATCGGGAAGTAACTTCTTTACAAGTCCTAACCCACGCTGCCGAAGGCTTTCTTCAGGTCATCCATGCTGGGTAACCCCGGCACGACGCCGATGCTGGTTACCGAAAACGCGCCAACCTTGGAAGCGAACTCGATAGCCTGTTCGATCGATTGACCGGCCGCCAGGGCGTAGACTAGCCCGCCGTTGAACGCATCGCCGGCGCCGGTCGTGTCGACCGTCTCGACTTTCGGCGCAGAAAAGACCTGCTGCTGTTCGGACGACACAAGGACCGAACCCTGTTTACCCAGCGTAACGATCACGTGCTTCACACCCTGGTCGACCAGTTTCCGGGCAGCTTCGGTGGCCGAGTCCGCGTCGGTTACCGGTTGGCCGGTCAGGGTCTCGGTTTCCGTTTCGTTGGGCGTGAGGATGTCGATCATGGCCAGATACTTCGGGTCGATTCGCTGGGCGGGCGCCGGGTTCAGGATCACCGTGGCGCCGTGGCTCTTGGCCTTCTCGGTCGCATGGTAGACGACCGGCAGTGGTATCTCCAACTGCATCAGCACGTACTTGCACTCGGCAAAGAGCTCGTCCGCCTGATCAAGCCTCTCGGGCGTCAGTTGGTAGTTGGCGCCCGGGGCGACGCTGATCGAGTTGTGCCCGTCCTTATCGACGAGAATCAACCCAACCCCGGTATGCTTTTCGGGATCGACCTCGATGAAGCTCGTGTCGAGCCCTTCGCGTGCGAAGAGTTTCGACGCTTCCTGGCCGAAGAAATCGTCGCCGATTCTAGCCAGGAAGGTGGCATTCCCGCCGAGTCGGGCCAGCGCGACGGCCTGGTTCGATCCTTTGCCGCCGGGCCCCATGTCGAAGTGGTTGCCGATCACAGTCTCACCCAGTTTCGGCACCCGGTCTCCCAGGATGGTTAGTCCCACGTTATAGCTTCCGATTACCAACACTTTTTCCACGGTAAGTCTCCCAATAGGTTTAGAGCAATCCACTGCCCGCGAGGATGAAGATGGTCAATACGAGGATCGCGATGCCCAGGAGCATCAGTTTTCTGGTTTGGTTTGACGTGCCGGCCCATTCGCCCTGGACAACGCCCCAGAAGCCGGCCACACTCACGGAAAGGGCGATGAAGACGGACCAGCCGATGACGGTGCCCCAGTCGCCCATCATTTCCGCGCCGACGCCGTAGAGGCAGAAACTGCTGATCCACATCAACGAGAGCAGGGCCATCAGACCCAGATTCCGCAAGGCTTCGGGACAGAAGTATTCCTTCAGCGTGCCGTTCTTCTTGAACAGGTAGCCGCAATAGGTCAGGTTCACCAGCGCGCCGCCCGAAAAGAGGATCGACCAGACGGCGTTGCCCGACCATCGCGGGTCGCAATGGGCCGACTCGGCCAGATCTCGCAACGGTTGGCTCAGTGCGTATCCGACGTTAGGGAAACACGAGAAGATGCCGCCGAAAATGCAGATCGCCAGGCCGAGCTTCATCGGAAGCGTCGAGAGCTTGGTGATCTTGCCGGTTCGCTGCCCCTGCTCCTGTTCCTTCCTCATGCCGGCCTTGCCGAACAGGGCGATGCCGCAGACCATCACGACCACGCCGACGATTACCGTGATTCCCTTGGGCGTGAGAATATCTTCCCGGTGCAGGGCCGCCATGGGGATTAAGGCCCCGAGGCTCAGCACCAATGCCATGATCACGGCATACCCCAGTGCCAACCCCACGGCCGCGATGCCCACCCCGAAACCGACCGCCCCCAAACCCCAGAGCAGCCCGAAGACGGCTGGGATCAGAAGCATCTCCAACGGGGCATCTGCGTAAACGGCACACAGCGAGGGCACCGAGACGAACGCCAGCGTCCAGTTGAACACGATCATACCCAACACGGAGAACACGGCCCAGGAATTCTCCCAGGGCCACCGCTTGACATACGTCATAGGCACCAGAAAACTGCCCTGCAATACCGAAGCGAGAGTCACCACCGCCAGTCCTAAGA
>CAYYOX010000335.1:2125-7582 GCA_964473065.1 uncultured Planctomycetaceae bacterium
TCGACCCACCCTACATTCTTTCTCCGTGGCCCAAACCGGTAAGCATTTCAATTGACCTCAAGTCTGGCCTAACGAGCCGAGGTTGTCAACCCACAGTCGCAATAAGCGTCGATACATGCCAAATCCTCATCTTCCCACTAGGTATAAAGCCGCGACCGTTGGTCGCGCCCGACAGCGTCGGAAACTCGATCTACCGCTCATGTCGTCAGCAATTCCGCGTACAACTCCGCAAACTGTTGCACCATCTTCTCCACGGGAAACTCCCGGCGAATGTGCTCCCGGCCTGCGTGACCGAACTGCTCGGCCAACTCGGCATTGTCGAGCAGCCGGGTGGTGGCTCGGCCCAAGGCGGCCCGGTCGCCGACGCCGATCAGACAACCGATCGCCGCGTCGGGGATTAGTTCGCGCGTGCCGAAGATGTCGGTGGCCACCACGGGCACGCCGGCCGCCATGGCGCGGATCATCGCTTTCGACGGCCCGCCCCGGGCAGCGGTCGACCAGAATACGTCGAAATGGGGCATCAGGCTCGATAGGTCCCGGCGCGGGGCCAGGAAGTGGACCTTGTCGCGGATGTTCACCTGATCGCGGAACTTGCGCAGCCGATCGCCGTGCGGGCCCTCGCCGATGATCAGCAGATGAACATCGTCGCGAATCACCTTCAGTAGATCGGCCGTCCAAATGGCATCTTTGATTCGCTGCGAAAGATGCAACGGAGACACCAGCCCGATCAGACGGCCCTCGCCCGGCAATCCCAGCTCGGCCAACCACTGCCGACGCGTTGTCTTCGTCGGCCGGGGCTCGGGTATCGCCTCGTGTATGACGCGACACTTCTCGCCGGATAGCCCATACCCTTCGTAACGGCGCTTGACCGTGCGGCTGTTGAAAACCACGCCCGAGACGCGACGAAGCAAATAGCGGGGCAAGATCCCCTCGGGCCACGGTCGATCCGGATCGGTCTCACGCAGCGTGACCACCGGCGGGGTGATTTCGGCGCCTCGGGTTGCCAGATAAGCGTGCAGGCACGACGGCAACCCCCAGGCGTGGATCACATCCGGCCACAGCTTGGACACCTGCCGGCGAAGTCGCCAAAGGCGGCGAGGGTCGATCGTCGGGCCGTTGCCTAGGATCGTTACCGCGGCCCCCTTGGCCGCCAAATCGGCCCCCAGCGGACCGCCGCGACCCATGACACACAGATGCACCGGGCAGCCGTCCGCCAACTGGCTCTCGGCCAGCAGGGCCATTTGCTGTTCGGCCTCTCCGCAGTCCAGCGAGGCAGTAATGTGAAGAATGGTCTTTTTCACGGCTTCGGTTATACCATCAAGGGAATTTGTTTAGCCGCCGCCGGCACGGCGGTGAGGGCCGGATCTTCATTCACATCGCCGTGCCGGCGACGGCTAAACTTCACATCGCCGTGCCGGCGACGGCTAAACCTCTCATCGCCGTACCGGTGACGGGGAATCGGGAGCAAGCAACGACTGGAACCATGTTACGTGCTGGTCCACCATCTTGGCAAGGGAGAACTCTTCGGCGACCCGCTGCCGGCCACTATCTCCCGTCTCGGCGGCCAGGTCGGGTCGATCGAGCAGCCGAGTGACAGCACCGGCAAGGGCCTCCGCATCGGCCTCGGGAACCAGTAGACCTTCCTGGCCATCGGTGATTGCCTCCCGGTTGCCCGGCGTGTCGGTGGCCACGATCGGCAGGCCCGCGCCCATGGCTTCCAAAAGGGCGGTCGAGACCTCCGTTCGCGGCGCGGGCGAGACGAACAGGTCGGCGGCGGCAAGTAACTCGTCGATTTCATCGAAAGTACCCAGCGGGAGCACCCGGCCGGAGAGGTTCAACGCCCTGATCTGATGCGTCAAGGCCTCGTGCCCGGGCCCATGGCCGGCCAACCATAGCCGGGCGTTGGGCCATCGGGCAACGATCGACGACCAGGCGCCCACCAAGTAGGCCAGCCGTTGCTCGGAGTCGAGGCTCCCGGCATAAACGGCCAGCGGCGAATGAGACGGCATGCTCAGCGAAGCGTTTACCTCGGCCAAGGCGGCGCGGGCCTTTTCTTTCGTTTGCACGTTTCGCGGCGGCGGGACGGGCACCCCGTCGGGGATCAAGTGGATCCGTTGCCGAGGATAGCCGGCCGCCTGCAATTCCCGCTCGATCGCCCGACCGGGGGCAATCCAGCCGGCCGCTTTCATGCAGGCTTGCTTGATTCGTCGACCTTCCCGCGTTTCGATCTGCCAAAGACAATCCCCGCGTCGGCCGGCCTTTTCGGCCCGCAGCACGACCGGCACTCGCCGCCCGACTGCGCCAACGGCGGCCCGGGCCTCCTGCCGCAACGTCGACGCATAGACCAGATCGTATTGCCCGGTATGGTCTCGCAGCCATTGTCGGATGTCGCGGAGGTAATGCCACATGCCCAACCGACCTTGCGGCGGATGGGGTAATCGAACGACCGGCATCCCGCGAAAGCGAATCCGCCCGGGCCACTCGGCCTTCCAGCAGGCCGTCAGGATAGTGACCTCCCAACCCCGGTCGATAAGCTCCGCACCCAGGTTGCCCATCACATTCTGCGGTCCGCCCATCCAGGGCCAAAACCGCCGCACCAATAGAATTACCCGACGTCGTTCCAAAATACCCGTTTCCCCGTTTCCCGAGCAAATATCCTGCCAGAAGCCCCCATTCTAGCGCCAAGTCCCTTTCGGCGGTAGCCTAGACGAAAGAATCCCTCTTCTGGTTGGCGATTGCGGGGAATCGTGGTATGCTTGGGAAACTCTGGTGGCCAGATTGCCCCAGGTGGGAATTATCTGTTTCCTCGTTACCCATTGCGAGCCGTACGTTGATTAGTTCGATTGAAATATCGCAATTCCGCGGCATCCGCGAAGGCAAACTCGATGACCTGACGCCGTTGACCATACTGGTCGGGCCCAACGGCTGCGGCAAGAGCAGCGTGCTGGACGCGCTGTTGATCGCGGCCAATCCACAGATGCACGACGGCGTCGGATTGGCCGTATTGCGACATCGAGGTGTGGCCGAGACAGCGCGATGGTTGTTTTGGAGGGGGAACGAGCGAGCCAATCCGCAAATCATCTTAGCAACCTCAAACGGGCCGCAACGCAGATGCAAACTTCATCTGGAAATTACGGAGAAGAAGGAAGCATTCATGATTACGGTACAGGCTCGATCCAATGACGAAGGAAGCTTCGTCAACGACAGTTCTTCAACTCGGTTTTTACCCGGAAAAGACACGTACAATGGCCACGGCAGCTTTAATCAACTCGATGACATTTCGAGCATACGCCTGATTGAAGCGCATGACGATAGATTCCTCGTCCCTCTGCATGAAGTCTACTCGGAAAGTGCCCGGACCGGGCAGCGCGAGACGGCGAAGGCTCTGATTAGCGAAATCATTCCGGGAATAAAAGATATCGAAATCCTCACCGAAGCAGACAAGCCGATTCTGTATTTGGTTTACGCCGACCATGCCATTCCTGCGGCCATAGCCGGCGACGGCATACACGCACTGATTCGTATCACGCTGGAACTTGCCTCCCGGCCGGGGGGCGTTGTTCTGTTCGAGGAGCCCGAGACACATCAACACCCCGGCGCGATTCGCCAGACGGTCAAGGCGATTCTGGCGGCCGTGCGGCGCGAGATCCAAGTTATCCTGACCACGCATAGTCTGGAACTGATCGACATGCTGCTCGCGGAAGCCACCGACGAGGACCTTGAAATGATGTCGGTCCAGCGTTTGAGCCTCCAAGAGGGTGTGCTGAAATCGCGCCCCATGCCCGGCACGGAAGTCGCCTTCCTGCGGACGGAGATCGAGAACGACCTGCGATGAGCGAATCCGTCATCCTGTGCGAAGGCTACCATGATCGAGCGTTCTGGGCCGGTTGGCTTACGCATCTCGGATGCACCGATCCCGGCCACCGCGATGGCGGAAGACGCCGCGAGGTAAGTGACCCCTGGAGTAAGAAGGTCGTTGGCGGGCAGTTTGCTTTCCGTTCCCAAACCGACAAGTTCGTGCGGATCATACCCTGTCACGGAAAAGACAACTTGCTACGAATGGCAAAGTCTCGCTTGAAAGACCGTGATAGAGAATTGGATCGGCTTGTGTTCAGCGTGGATGCGGATACGTACGCGGGAGAGGGCGACTGTAGCGGCATCACCCTTAATGATCGGGCTGTCGAGGGCTTGGTGCGGGAGTTCGGGGAAGTCGCCCGAGACGACCACGGGGATCGCGTGCTCGATGACACCAACACGACGATCTCGGTGGTTCGCTGGCAAACAGATGAAACGCCTAGCCCCGGGCTGCCGGACAAACAGACGCTGGAACGGGTCGTTTGTGCCGCGTTGGCGGAAACGTTCGCAGATCGCCCGGCTGCTGTTCAAACCTGGCTCGATTCGCGTCCCGACGGACCGCCGGCCGGCCCGAAGGAGTTTGCCTGGTCCTATATGGCCGGCTGGTACGCAGAATACGGTTGCGAAGCCTTCTACCGCACACTCTGGGAGAAGGACACCGTGGCCGCCGCATTGAAATCACGACTTGAATCCGCCGGGGCCTGGCGCATCGCCCAAGCCTTGGCCGAGTGAAACACTTTCGCAATCAACACGCTGCAAAGAAAACCGCCTGCCTTTCGGAGCCTCGACCATGACACCAACCAATCAACCTCCCAACGAAACCATGGCCCTGATGCTAAAGCGGGCTAGTTGCCGGAGCTTTACCGATGAGCCGATCGCGCCGGACATGCTTCGGCAGATCCTCGAAACGGGTATCCATGCGGCAACGGCCGGGAATCTGCAGCCCTATTCGATCATCCAGGTCGAAGATCCCAAAACCCGCGAACAACTGGCCGAGCTCTGCGGCGAACAGGCCTACATCGCCAAGGCGCCGGTCAATCTGCTGTTCTGCATCGACTGGAATCGATTGAAACGTTGGGCCGAATTCGAGATGGCCCCGTTTGCTGCCACCCACAGCTTCCGCCATTTCTGGCTCTCCTTCGAAGACACGATCGTTTGCGCGCAGACCATTTGCACGGCCGCCGACGCCGTCGCCCTGGGGTCGGTCTACATCGGCACGATCCTAGAGTGCTTCGCCGAGCTGCGCGAGCTGTTCGATCTGCCCGAGGGCGTTCTGCCCGTGGTGCTGTTGTGCTTGGGCCATCCGAAATCTCGACCCAAGCCGGCCCGAAAGCTGGGTACGGATATCGTCGTCCACCAAGAAAAGTACTGCCAGATTCCCGACGAGCAGCTTGCCGCCGCCTTCGACGAAAAGTATCGCGGTCGAGAACGCGAGATCAGCGAAGAACGCGTCGGGCGGATCGCCGAGGTATGCCAACGGGTCCACGGGAAACAGTTCGCCGACGATTGCGTCAAGCAGATTCGCGAGCACGGATTCATCAGCGCCGCACAGACCTACTTCGGCCTGAACTACTGTGCCGACACCATGCCCGAGGATAATGA
>CAYYOX010000336.1:0-7579 GCA_964473065.1 uncultured Planctomycetaceae bacterium
GTCCGCCGTCCCAGGGCGCCTCGGGGGCGATCTTGGGCGTGCGGCCGAACTCGCCAAACCAGGTGACGATCGTGCTATCGAGCAGCCCCTTTTCGGCCAAATCTTCCAGCAACGCGGAAAAACCCTGGTCCAACGGGGGCAATAAGTTCTTCATCGCGCCGAAGTTGTCGCGGTGCGTGTCCCATCCGCCTGAGTGGATCGTGATGAAGGGAACGCCCCGCTGGACCAGCCGACGGGCCAGCAGGCACGACTGTCCGAAGTGGTGGCGTCCGTATTTCTCTCGCAGGGCGTCGGTTTCCTCGGACATATTAAACGCATTCTTGGCATCCCCCAGGAGCAATCCGTAGGCTTTCTCCTGATAGGAATCCATGGCCTCGAAGCTCTTGTTGTCTTCCATTTCTCGGGCCAGCGAGTCGACGGACTTCAAGAGCGTGGCTCGATCCTTCAGCCGCTCGGAGGTCACGCCGCCGGGATTGGTGAGCCCCTGGACATTGAGGCTGGCTGCGTTCGGGTCACCGCCGGTGACAAACGTTTTGTAGTTGGTACCCAGGAACCCGGCCTCCGAGAACCGACCCAGCGGGTAGGTCAGGGTCATGTAAGGTGGCAGGCTGCCCTGATATCCGGCTTCGTCTCTCTTGTGGGCCAACACCGCGCCCATCGACGGATAGACCAGCTCGGAAGGCATGGTGCCGGTCTGCATGATGTAAGTACCGATTTCGTGACCATACGAGCCATGGGTCATGCTTCGGATGATCGAGTACTTGTCGGCCTGCTTGGCCAACAGGGGCAACGACTCGCTGATTCGCATTCCCGGCACGTTGGTCTCGATCGGGTGCTTCAGCGGCCCGCAGTAGTCCTCACCGGAGTCCGGCTTGGGGTCCCAGGTGTCGGTATGGGCTGGCCCGCCGCCCATCCAGAGTTGAATGACCGATTTGGCCTTGGGCTCTTGGGTCGAGCCTTGGGCCTTCATTCGGAACATGTCAGCAAGCGTTAGTCCCATCGCACCCAGGGCGCCCACCCTGACGAAGTCTCGACGGCTCACACCTTGGCCGGCATGAGTTACTTTGCGACCTTGAACGTCCAACATGATTGATCCCTCCTTTGGAAATCTTTTGTGTTGTGGTCCGTAGCATTCAATGGTTAAAGACGAACTCTTTTGTGTTAAACAGCGCCCACAAAAGGTCTAGGGTTGCATGGTGCGGATGGGGCTTGAGCGCCGCCGTAGCCGTGGCGAGTTTTCCGTTGGCCTCGTTCACTTTGGCCGTGGCGGCCTGTTGGTCGGTTGTCAATTTGTCTCGCACGGCCTTGGTTTGATTGGCCTGCGTGCGCTTGTCGACGGCGGCCTTCTCGGCAGCGGCCTGCGCCGTGCGGGCCGCCTCGGCAGCGGCCTTGGCGCCGGCGGCCGCGGTGGCTGCTTCCTGGGCCACTTTCTCGGCAGCCTGGTAGACGCCGGTCGCCGCGGTCACTTGGGTGGTGGCATTCACTAAGGCCTCGTCGGCCGCTTTCTTTTGCGTTTCGGTTTCGGCCAGCTTCCCGGCGGCGGTGGCGACCTGGGTCTGGGCTACTTGCAGGTTCTGCTGGGCCTGGGGCAAGACGGCTTTGGCCGCGTCGGCCGCTTGACGCTTGGCGGCCGCGTCGTCGGCGGCCTGCTTCTTCTCCTCCGCGGACTTGCCCGCATCCTCGCCGACGGCCTTGGCTTGGGCTTCGGCATCCGCAGCTGCCTTCTCGGCCGCGTCGAACGCCGACCCGGCAGTGGCAGCGGCGGCCTGGGCTTCCGCCAGGGGTTGGTCCAGGACGGCCTTGGCGGCGGTGGCATCGGTCAGGGCCTTGGCCAGTGCAACGGCCTGGGCCTCGGCCGGTTTCTGGCCGCCCGTGATCAGGTCATCCAGCTTCTTCTTCGCAACGTCGGCCTGTTGGCGTTTGGCGACCGCCGCGTTTTGGGTGTTGGTTTCGGCCGTAGCAGCCTGAGCCGTGGCGGTCTTGGCCCCGGCGGCTGCCGCTTCGCCTTCCGCAGCTACCTTCTCGGCTGCCGCCAACTGGGTGTTGGCGTTGCCCAGGTCCGCTTGTACTTTGGCCAAGGCCGCGTCGGCTGCCGTTTTTGCGGCTTGGATCTCCGGCGCAACGGTCTTCCCTTTGCCCTGCATATAGTCCGATATCCCGGCCCGCTCTGCATCCGTCGGGAGTCGCGACAGGGTGGCAAGGTACAACTCGTCGATGATTTTCGGTTGCTCCTTGACCTCCAGGATGAGCCTCCAGATTCGCTTGCTGGCGTTGATCTTGTTCTGGACGTCGCTGGAGTTCAGCAAGTGGAGCGTCTGTCGCATGGAGAGTCGCAGGTCGCGATCCGACTCGTAGGCCGTGTCCCTCGGCGGGCGGCCAAAGAGCTGCAGGAACGGCAAGTCGGTGCTCCCGTCGGCAAGGTGCGTTGCCCGGTACTCGGTCGGCATGACCACGAACGGCTCGGGAATATAGCTTCGATAGACATCCCACGTCTCGGTCACTTGCGAGATGGCGTCCAAGAGCGTCTCGGCGCCGAGGCGTTTTGTTTGGTAGTGCGAGAAATGCGCCACGTCGTCCCGGTTGAACTCGTTAGCCTTGGATGAAAGCTGATAGGTTTTCGAGTTCAGTATCAGGCGATAGACGTGCTTCAGGTCATACTTGTGCGCGACAAGTTCCCGTTCCAGGAACTCCAACAGCGCGGGGTTCTCCGGCAGGTTGGTGGATCGCAAGTCGTCCGGCTCGTGGATGATCCCGCGCCCCAGCAGCCAGAACCAAACGCGGTTGACGATGTTCCGCGCAAACCAAGGGTTCTCCGGTGCGGTCAGCCACTGGGTGAGTTTCACCCGAGGATCCTCGTCCGGCGTGAGTTCTATTGCCTCTCCGCCTAAGACCTTCGGCGGCACCAGGGCGGTCGTTCTTGGGTGATACATCTTCCGTCTCGGGTAGACGTAGACGATCTCCTCCTTCCATTCTCTGGTCGCCTTGTAGGCCACGGGTGCGAAGAACGCGGCCAGACCCACGTTGTCGTCCAGCGACCAGTCCTCCGACGGATGGGCATGACAGCGTGCGCAGCCGACCCGAGCGCCCATGAAGACCAGGGCCGTCACTTCGGATAGGTTCTGCGGATCTCTTTTTAGAAAGGCCCGATAATAGTTGGCCGGGGGCGAGCGGAAATTGCTTCCGCTGGATGTGATCAACTCGCGGGCGAACTGGTCGTAGGGTTTGTTTTTGACGATGCTATCGCGAACCCAGCGGTGGAAGGCTTGGACCGCGTTGGGCCAAAGGTTGCTGGGGTACTCGCTCTTCATCCGGAACAAGTCGCCCCATTTCAACGCCCAGTAGTCGGCGAATTCTTTGCTTCCGAGCAGTTGGTCGATCAGCTTGCTTCGCTTTTGGGCATCCGTGTCGGCATGAAACGCACGGGCCTGATCGGCTGTGGGCAGGGTGCCGGTCACGTCGAGATAGACGCGGCGGAGGAACGCTTGATCCGTGCATAACTCGGAAGGCGGAGTGCCGAGGTTCTGCAGACGGGCGAATACCAACTCGTCGATCTTGTTGTTTGCCGCCACTTCGGGGAACGGCACGGAAAGAGGTCGCGGGATAAGGATCGGGACGACCGCGAACTTGCGCATGTAGCTCACGATGACCGACGCTTGGCCATAATCCACGGCTTTGACCTGCCCGGCTTCATCGACCGTGGCCACGGCGGCGTCGGCAGCTTCGAAGACGGCGCGGCTGGTCGCGTCTTTCCGCGTGCCGTCAGAGAAAACGGCCGTGGTCAGAAGCCGCTGAGTTTCGCCCTTCTGAAAGACTTGCTTCTGGGGAAGGACCTCGATGGAAACCAACTCGGGGCTTTGCGTCCCGACCAAGGGCGCTCCTCGGGCGATCCATAGGGCGAGCATCTGGTACTGCGGGGAACCGGGTTGAACCTTTTGTCCGCCCGCGTGTTCGATCGCGGCGGTCGCCTTTAGGAGGAGTAAGCTCTTCAGAGGCTCGACTCGGTTGAGCCGTCTTCCTTCGGCCGAGCGGGTCAGGGCTTCATGGTCGAGTTTCGGCTCCGCCCCAAACATGGAAAGCCTCAGCCCGCCCTTTCCTTGGGTCGAACCGTGGCAGCTCGTCGCATTGCAACCCAGTTCGCCGATCAACGGCATCACGTCGCGTAGGAAGTAGGCCGAATCGTCGGCGGAGTTCTTCACCGTCACCTGGGCCGCAGCCTGGGCGCTTGAATCGCCGAGCTTCGCAACAATCGAAATGGTCGTCACCCCGTCGGCGACCGGGGTGATCGTTCCCTTGTTGCCGACCTGCGCGATGTTGGCGTCGGCCGGCGCAAGCTGTGCCTCGGCGGTCAGGTCGCGCACGGTCCCGTCCGAGAGTCGGCCCGTGATCACGAGCGATTGCGACGACCACCGCCCGTCCAGCGAAAACGCGGCCGGCTGAACTTCGATCGAGGCCAGCGTGGGTTCGTCCTGAGCCCAAGTGGCGGTGAAACTTGAAACGATCAATCCGAGCACGAGGCAAGAAACAGCATTGGTTCTCATCGCAAATCCCTTCTGGCCTCGGCTGCTACTGCAAAGATGCTTCGGTCTCTTTCTATCGGCGACAGGAGTCGCCTCCTACAAAAGGCGCAGTTCTTGATAGTACAGATTATCATTTTGACATACGGGTAGCCCAATTTCAATAGCCATGGCCGGCTTGTTTCTCTCGTCAAGCCCAAGAAAGCTGGAGGAATTGGTCTGTGGGGCTCGGCAAGGCGAGTGCTCTGGTGTCGTCTGCCCTCCGTAGTGGCGACTGCCATCCCCCTAGCACGGATTGTTCATGACCCTGGGAATTGCGTGACGCACTGCCGTAGCTATACCCATCACGGGTGAAACATGCGTGTTCTGTAGGAGGCGACTCCAGTCGCCGATTTCCCCGTATGTCTAGACGACTGCTCACTTTACGCGAAATCGGCGACAGGAGTCGCCTCCTACAAAAACTTCAGTTCCTGGCCGTGCCGAATATATGAAATATATCGAACACACCGACGGGGAGTTTCGTATGGCCACATACGGTAAGAAATGCTGGCTCCAACCGGAGGAACGCCATGATTCGCTGGGTCAAGGAACTGGATCGCGTCTTACGGGGAGAAGCCACCCGTCCGGAGGTGCTTGGGCAGGATACGATCCAAGTGCCCGCCTTCGGGCTGTCGGTGGTGATTGTCTGCTTGGCGGCCATTTATGGGGCCTGCATGGGCGGCTACGCCATTTTCGGGCACGAAGAGCCCCGCTGGATTCAACTCGAAGCCAACTTGGTGAAAGTGCCCGCCCTGTTCTTTCTCACGCTGGTGGTCACGTTTCCTTCGCTCTACGTTTTCAACGCCCTGGTCGGGTCGCGTTTGACCGTCATGGCCGTGATGCGGTTGCTGGTTGCTTCGCTGGGCGTGAACTTGGCCGTATTGGCATCTCTGGGGCCGATCGTTGCCTTCTTCTCGGTCAACACGACGAACTATTCGTTCATGGTGTTGCTGAACGTGCTCGTGTTCGCAATCTCCGGCAGCCTCGGGCTGATGTTTCTGCTTCAGACGTTACACCGGATGAGCATTACCGAGTGGCCGGCTACACCAGATATCGGGAACCCGGCGCCGAATGTTCCAAAGCCTTCGGACGACGAATCCTCGCCTGACGAACCGGCGGTTGTTGCCCAACTGATTGAAGAGGCCCAACTCGTTAAAGAGGCCGGGCCATTGGATCGGGTCGATGATCACGTCTTGGGCCGACACGTCAAAACGGTGTTCGGCTGCTGGATCATCGTTTTCGGGCTGGTCGGCACCCAGATGAGTTGGATTCTGCGGCCGTTTATCGGCAGCCCGGACAAGGCGTTCCAGTGGTTCCGCCCGCGCGGCTCGAATTTCTTCGAGGCGGTTTGGCAGTCGTTGCAGAATCTCTTTGGTTGAAGGGTCATTGGCGGCTATGTCGGGCATGTTCCTACCAGTAGACGACGTGTTGCGGCAACGGCCCTGGACCGTCGAGTCGACGCATTCTGCTCGAGCCTTGGCAAAGCTCACGGCCTGTTTGATCCTCTTCGGCATGATCTACGGCGCCGTGATGGGCAGCTTCGGCGGGATCATCGGCGAAAGGGTTTGGCAAGTCGTATTCGCCGCCGTGAAAGTTCCCTTGCTGTTGCTGGCCACGTCGCTGATCGCACTGCCGAGTTTCTTCGTGCTCAACACGCTGCTCGGGCTGCGTGGGGACTTCCTCCGCGCGATTCGCGCCCTGGCGGCCACCCAGGCGGGGCTGGCGATCGTCCTGGCTTCCTTGGCCCCGCTGACGTTGCTGTGGTACGCTTCCTCGGGAGACTATTCGTCGGCCGTTCGGTTCAACGCCCTGATGTTCGCCGTGGCCAGCTTCGGCGGGCAAGGCCTATTGCGAGGCTACTATCGGCCGCTTATCGAGCGTAACCCGCGACACCGCTGGATGCTGTGGATGTGGATCATCATTTACGCCTTCGTCGGCATTCAGATGGGCTGGATTCTGCGACCGTTCGTCGGCTCGCCCGAGCAACAGGTGCAGTTCTTCCGCGAAGGGGCTTGGGGCAATGCCTATGTGGTCGTTTCCCGACTGATGTGGGATGCGCTGGCTCGGTGACGGTCCGTGCGACGGCTTCAATCTGACGCAGGGCCCTTCCCGCCGCTGGCCTTGCAGGATACAATGGCCAGTCCGACGTGACATGAACAACGTTTCCCCGCTAGGAGAATCGCAGCGTGCCTGCCTCGCCTTTGACCGACTTTTCCCGGCTGTGTGTGCATACCATCACCACGCGACCCTGGTCGATCGAGGAGGCCGCTGAGCATTATGCGGCCGCCGGAGTGAAGGGGATTACCGTCTGGCGGCAGTGGCTCGAGGGTCGGGATGTTGCCATCGCGGGCCAACGCTTGCGGGATGTTGGGCTGGAGATCGTGTCGCTTTGCCGCGGCGGATTCTTCCCGGCAGAGGATGCTCTGGGGCTTCAACAAGCGATCGACGACAACCGGCGGGCAATCGACGATGCGGCCGCGTTGGGAGCGCCGTTGGTCGTGCTGGTCTGCGGGGCCCTGCCGGGGCAGCCATTGGACGAGTCGCGCCGGCAGATTGCCGACGGCATTGCGGCGGTGCTGGGCCATGCCAGGGCGGCTAACGTGAAACTGGCCGTCGAGCCGTTGCATCCGATGTATGCCGATTCCCGCTCGGCCATCAACACCATGCGGCAAGCCAACGACCTGTGCGATCAGCTCGACTCGCCCGAGGTCGGCGTGGCTGTGGACGTGTATCATCTCTGGTGGGACCCCGAGCTTCGAACGGAAATCGAGCGCTGCGGCCGTGCCGGGCGGATTCTCGCGTATCACGTCTGCGATTGGCGTACGCCGACCGAGGATCTGCTGAACGATCGGGACCTGATGGGCGAAGGCTGCATCAATTTGCCACAAATCCGAGGTTGGGTCGAAAAGGGCGGTTTCGACGGATTCATCGAAGTCGAAATCTTTTCCAACCGATATTGGGCCATGGACCAGGACCGGTTCTTGGAAATGATCAAGGATGCGTATTTGAGGAAGCAGTAGGCAGTA
>CAYYOX010000337.1:0-7566 GCA_964473065.1 uncultured Planctomycetaceae bacterium
CGCTAGGTCCCTTCTTGTATCGGCTGGCGGTCACGCTATGAATCAGGGATCGTTCATAGCTCACCGGCCGCATGGTGCAATCGGATCGTGGCCAACACGGCATCGTAAGTGGCGTTATCGTGGTTATGGTAGGTTTTGGTCCGCAGGGTCTCGGCGTCGAGCACTTCGGTGTTGGTCCCCACGCCGGCGGTATATCGGTTGCTGGCCACGCGGAAGTTCTCGTCGGCCTGTTCCAGGGCCCTTCGCGTGACTTCGATTCGCTGGCGAGTTTCATCGACGTCGAGCCAGGCCCGGCGGACCTGCAACGCGATGATCGACTCGAGTTCGGCCTTGCGTCGGGCCATGGCTTCGGCCTGTTGTCGCAGCGCCGTTACCCGATGTCGTATTCTGCCGGCGTCGAACAGATTCCAACTCGCTGCGACTCCGACCGACGTAATGCCTTCCGGCGTTTGAAAGCGGTTTTCCTCGAACGCATATTCCGCGAGCAGTTCCATCTGCGGGCCGTCCTTGCCTCGAAGGCTTTCGGCCTGATGCCGGAGTTGCCCGATTTGGGCGGCCAGCCGTGCCGGTTCGGGACGGTTCCGTAGCGCCCGGGCGGTGAACATGTCGAGGTCGCGGGCGATCGGTTCGACGGGCAGCTCGGCAATGCGGACTTCGGCCACAAGCGATCGCCCCAATCGCCGATTGTATGCCGCCCGGGCCGCGTCCAGCGCGTTATAGGCCTGGATGCTACGCTGTTGTGCGTTGGATAACTCGACTTGCGCCGCCAAGAGATCATTTCGGGGGACCTGTTGATGGGCAAAAAGCTTATCCACGTCACGGGCGTGGGCATCGAGGCTCTTGACGTGGCTCTCGGCCAATCCCACACCGCGTTGTGCCCGCAGAACGTCCACGTACTCCTCGGCCACGATAAGTTTCAAATCGCTTTGGGCTACGGCAACATTCTGCTGTGCGGCCGAGAGGCCTGCCCGTGCGGCCGCCACGCCGTGCTGGATCCGCCCGCTGGTATACAACGGCAAGTTGATGCCCGTGCGAAATCCCAAACCCTCATCCTGAGCAAACGGCACGGTACGCAACGGCATCGCCCCACCGAGGTTGGGAAATCGAAATGCCCGCTCGTTGTCACGAACCGTATAGGAACTCTCGCCCACCACGTTGGGCCAGCGTTGGGATTGGGCCGCCCGCAGGGATGCTCGGGAAGCGCCCACGTCGAATCGCTCGGCAGCCAACCCTTGATCGACGGCCAAGGCGACAGTCCAGGCGTACATGAGGGTTTCCAGCGGATCGGCCACTTGCGGCATATTCGCGATCGGTCCGGGTGAAGCGAAAGGAGGCTCGGACCGAACCTCTCGGACTGGACACCCAAGAATGAGGAGCCCCGTAAGAACCGGGAGGATCACCTTTAGAATACGAGCGACGGTCCTCACCGCGGGCTTCCTTTCCCTGCTTGAGTTGGTCTTGAAGGCAAAAATGCCGGAATTGTCCGGCCGCTAAACGGAGAGACAGAGACAATGCCGCTAAACAAAGAGACAAGAACGGTCCTTTATCTTTCGATTCGGCAATTGGGCCAAAGCGGCGTAACACGGAGTTTTCCGAATAGAGCAAGAAAGGGGCGGCCGTTAAAATAGGGAGCATAGGGGGTTTGCTCGTAACCGTTGGTTTCGTTTCAACGCTCATGCCTTCGCCAACCGATCAAAGTTGACAAGACTGCGGGGCAGGAACTCGCGGTACACACCACGCCACCCGCCTTCAGGGTGGAAACAGGCCCGCTTCTTGCGTCACTTCTGCCGTGAGGTTTACCTTGAAATCGCTTCCCGCTCCGTTGATGTCAGTGCCTGCGGACTTATCTGGACCCGATCCCATTTGCAACGCGATGGAGCTGCTCCAGTTACTGTGGATGCGTAAGTGGATCGTGGCCGTCTGTGTCGCGACCAGTTTGCTTGCTGGGACCACATACTACCTGCTCCTGCCCAAGCGTTACCAAGTGCAAGCTTCGTTGCTGGTGCAACCGATGTCGTCGAGCACCCCTTCGTTGGCGCCCAGGTTGTCGACCAACACATGTCGCAACATTCTCCTGAGCACGACCGTGCTGCAAGATGCGATTGAGCGGCTCGGATCCGAGTCGCGAATTGACGACCTGGGTAGTTCTCTCGAAGGACGGGTGACCGCTTTAAGGAAGAACTTGACCGTCAAGGTAATACGTCGATCTAACACCTTGAACATTGTCTATCAGGCGAAGGATCCTCAGGCGGGCAAAGCAACGGTCGAAAGCATTCTGATAGTCTACCAAGAGTTTTTGGACAAGTTCTGCAAGAACACGACTCAGCGCGTTCTCGATCTCTTGGAGACGGACCCGTTGGACCCTCAGATACAGTTGCTAGCCGAAACTAAAGACCCCAAGACACAGGCTTTGCTGGCGGCCGTCAAGGCGGCCATTCGCGATGAGAAGAATAACCAGAGCATATTGAGCCTGATCGAGGGAATCGACCCGGGTCGAGACAACGGTGGCATGCGCACGGCCGTGTTGAGTCCCCCCAGCGTGTCACCGCGGGCAACAAGGGACCAACTCGGCGTGGTCCTGTTTGTCTGCCTGAGTCTGGGTTTCGGCGGCGGGGCGGGGATTGCCTATTCCTGCAACGCGTTGGACGATCGCTTTCGCTCTGCAGAACAGATCCAGACAAGCACCGAGCTCCCCGTCTTGGCCGAAATCGGGCAGCTTGCGTCGTTCGACGGGCAGCCGTTTCACCAGACTCACGTCTTGGTCCACCCGAACGACGAAGAGACGGATGCCTTACGGACCTTGCGCGGCGCGTTGGCGTGTGTTGCAATCGACGCGCGTTGCCTGGTCGTCTCCAGCGTTGACCCTGGTGACGGGAAAACGGCGATCGCGGCCAATCTGGCCGTTTCTCTCGCACGGGCAGGAAGGCGGACCTTATTGATCGACGCCAACATGCGAAACCCCGGCTTCAGTATCAAGCGCGATGTGCATGGGCGACGGGGCGGGTTGTCGGCGCTGCTTCGCGAAGATCATCCGATGGGAAAGTCGGCGGAAACCAACTTGGTATGTGTGCCGGACGTGGAAGGCTTGGATGTCTTGTCGGCCGGGCCCTGCCCCTCGGATCCGATCGAGTTGCTCGAAGGAGATCGAATGGCGGAACTTCTTCGATGGGCCGACGCCCACTATGACCGAATCCTGATCGACGGTCCCATCGCACGGCTTGGAGACATGGCGACGCTCGGTCGCCTGGCCGACGGAATTCTCTTCGTGATTCAGCCGGAGAAGAACAAGTGTTGCAACGTACTCTGGACACTGGAACGATTCGCCACGTTTGGCATCCGAGTTCTGGGGCTGGTCGTTAGCCAACCGGTGACGAAGAACAGTATCTATCGTCGTTGGCCAAGGCTGTCGCAACCTATCCCGGCCGCCGAGCCGGACGATCGAGATTACCCGATCAAGCCGCACGTGTTTCCGGCGGACGACACGGCCTCGAAAGCGGCCTAATCGACCGTGAGGGTCTCGATTATGGCGCTACGGCAGCCCACGGAAACACTCGGCTCGCTCCCGTAAGAACACGGTCGACATGCCCGTTTCAACCGGCACATCCGGCGCGACGGTCATTCTCCGAATCCCTCTTGCCAGCGCTGACCTGTCTGCCGACAGTGACCTACCCTTTCTCTAGGTCCGCTACCAATTCCCCCGTTGCCGAGCACGTGATCTTGATTCGCTCGACGGGGTGTGCGTGGATGGTCGGCAGCGCGGCTGTACGGCGACGGAGCAAGCAGTGGAACACAACGACAACAAACGAAAGATCCTTGTGGTCGAGGATTCTTCCCTTGATGCGAGCATCCTGCGCAAACTCCTGGCCGACCGCTACGATCTGGCTATTGCTAACAATGGAGAGGAAGGCCTGCAATTGCTCGAACAGTTCCACCCCGGCTTAGCTCTGGTGGACATCCACATGCCGGGTATCGACGGCTATGAGACCTGCCGACGGCTGAAAGCCAGCCCGGCCGGCACCTACACGCAGGTGATCCTCATCAGCGGAAGCGCTTCGACTCGGGAACGACTGCACGGCTATGAAGTTGGGGCGGACGACTACGTGCTCAAGCCGTTCGACCACGCCGAGCTCCTGGCTCGAATTCGCGTCCAGTTTCGGATGCGCGACACGCTGATCGAGCTCTCGGCAACCAGCGCGCGGCTGGCCTCGGCCAAGGCCAAGGCCAGCGATCTGAACACCGAGTTGATCGATCTGGCCGAGGAACGCGCGGCCGAAGTGGTGGCCACTCGCGACCTCGTCATTTTTGCCATGGCGAAGCTGGCCGAGTCGCGCGATCGCGAGACGGGCGAGCATCTCGAGCGAATGCGGAACTTCAGCCACATCCTAGCCAAGCAACTCGCCCGGGAAGGCCCTTACACTAACGAAATCGACGAAGGATTCATTGAAGACCTTTACCGATCCAGCCCGCTGCACGATATCGGCAAAGTAGGGATTCCCGATGCGATCTTGCAGAAACCGGGCCCGTTGACCGACGAAGAGCGCGAGGTGATGAAGCAGCATTGTACGATCGGGGCCGACGCGCTGGAAGAAATCGCCCGACAGAATCGTTCCGGCGGCTTCCTGGACATGGCCGCCCAAATTGCCCGACACCATCACGAGCGCTTCGACGGCAACGGCTACCCCAACGGGCTCGCCGGCCGGGAAATCCCCCTACCCGCCCGGATCGTCGGCTTGGCCGATATGTTCGACGCCCTGATCTCGGGCCGAGTTTACAAGCCGGCTTACGACCCCACCTTGGCAAAGATTCTGATCGAAAAAGAAGAAGGAAAGCACTTCGATCCGGCCATTGTCGATGCCTTTCGCAAACAATTCTCCAAACTGCTGGACGCCGCCGGTATCGAGGACAAGTTCACCGAGCCCGCGTCGCAACCGGTACTCCAGACAGCCCATGGCGAGCCGGTTGCGGACGTCGAAGAGGCGGACCTGCTCGAACAGGTCGAAGCCTTGCTGCGGCAAGGCGTTGAGCAGGCCAGTAGGGAATACCGCGATCCTACGCCCATCGACACTCCCGAAACCGAACAAACCAACCTCGCCGGACCAGCTTAGCCGGGCCGTTTAGCAGTCGCCGGTACGGCGGCTTTGCCGACAGAGCGTGACTTCGCGTCAAGCCGCCGTACCGGCGGATGCTAAACGGAAGAAGCTTAGTCGCTCTTCAATCGAAACGCGACCACGGTCAGGTCGTCCGGTTTGCACGGTTGGCCCTCTTTCGGACGCTCCATTCGGCGACGAGTATCTTCGACCAGCGTCTGCACGGCGCGGGTCAACGGCCCTTTGCGGATCCGCTCGACGATCTCCTCAATGTGCAGATTGTCGAATAACCCGTCACTGGCCAAGAGCAGCGTGTCGCGCGGCGCCAACTCGATGGTCGAGCCGACCTCGATCCGCATGTCGGGCGAACCGATGATGTTCGAGACCACGTGCCGTTGTTCGTGATGCATCGCCTCGCTCTCGTCGAGCATGCCGGCCTCGACCGCATACCCGACCGGCGAATGCGAGACGGTCTGCAACTTGATCTTCCCCCGTTGGCCCACCACCAGGATCATCGAATCGCCCACGTGGTAAGGGCGGACCGAGCGCCCCTGAATTTCGGCCAAGGCCAACGTGGTACCCGCCCCGACACCCAGTTCGCCGATCGCCCGGTTGGCATTCTCGATCCCGTCCAAGATGGCGGCCCGAAAGCTCGACTCGTCCGCAGGCTCTTTCCGCAGAGCCGCGGCCAATTCCCGAATGGCCAAACACGACGCCTGCTCCCCGGCCGGCGAACCCCCAAGCCCGTCGGCCACCACAAGAATGCCTGCACTGCCGTTTAGCCGGATCAACGCCGCCGCATCCTCGTTCGCCGATTCCTTGTCAGGCGACCGGGCGGCGAAGACAACTGCCTCCCCTCTGCAGAAGGGAACGCTGTCACCCGAGATCATCTCGGCCTGAAAAAACAGTTCCGTGTCCATGCACTCATTATCGTCCCGAAAGCCAAGCCGCCAAGCCGAGATTATTCAGAATTGAACCGCTCCACAGAGGGGTAAGTGCCGAGTAGGGTGCGTGCAACGCACCAAAATAATCACGATCGGTGCGTTGCACGTACCCTACCCTCGTTGCCTACCGGGCTACCGTCAGTCCCAGGTCATGGTTTCGAGATACTGGCGCAATTGGCCGGCAGTGCGGTACTTCTTTAGAATTAGCGAGCGCTTCAGGCCGCAGCAGATGGCCTTGGCTTCCGGGGGCTGCTTGGCGTAGCGAGGGCGGCCGCCGATGGCATCGTAGAAGAGGCGGACCAGATCGCAGACGTCGTCGTGGATGTTTTCCTGTCGGGCAGCACCCCAGTGAAACATGTCGACCAGCTTCAGGTCGAACGACAGGCCGTAACGTCGCACAATCACATTGTCGTCGTGCAGATCGCCGTGGTATTCCCGCAGGTTGTGGATATTCTCGATCCCCAAGGCCAACGCATGCAGCAGGTGCAGGGCTTGGAAGACGGGGATTCGTCGGCCCGGCTGCCGAGCCAGAAAGTCGCTCAACAACTCGCCTTCGACATACTCGGATACCAGGAAACGAATGGATTGCCCGTCGAAAGTGATCGACTCTTGGGTATGGTACTGGATGAGGATCGGGCAGTGTCGGAGTTTGTGGAGTTTTCGGGCGTAGAACCGGGACGCCCGGTTGCTCGGGTTTCGCTGGGGATACCAGAACTTGGCCGCCCGTTCGATACCTGTGGAGCACTCCCGCAGCAGATAGACCTCGCCTTCCCAGCCAGCGCCGATTTGGTAAATAATCTCGAACTTGTCGGCCACAACCGTTCCCGGTTCGAGGTCGAACCGCTCGATCCGTCGGCCTTTACTATTGCGTTTCATCGTGTTCGGCTCGCCCGCGTGCTGTCTCGACAGCATCTTGAAGCGTCTTGGGACCTCTCATTCTTACCAGATAAACAAGCACTATGAGATCATATACGGCATGGGCGAGGATGGGAACCAGCAGGTTGTCCGTTTCGTTGAAGACCCATCCCAGATAGAGCCCAATTAAGCCGGCCAACAGGGCGTATGTCAACGTGATGAAATGTGCCAGTCCGAACAGCACGGCGGCCCCGATCAGCCCAAGATAGACACCGCTCGGCGGCCCTACCCAGTTTTCGACCGCACGTTGAATCACACCCCGAAACAGCATCTCTTCCCCCAGCCCGGCCAGCAGCGAGATTATGGCCAATTCGCCCCATCCACAGCCGTCAAACAGGGGCGTCAACAGTTCGTCGATCACCCGCACGATCCGGCGAAAGGGCGGCAGCGGGCACTTCAGGCACAGCCAGAACATGGCCAACAGCGGCCCCATCGCGGCGATACCCCAGCCGACATCCATGGCCGAGAGGCGAAACGTCTCCAGCGGCGGCTGCCCCACGAGCCAACCCAAGCCCACCGCCACCACGACCAGCGAGCCCTCAAAGACGGCCGCCTGTCGAAAAGGGGTCAGGACCCTATTTGGCAGTTTGGGTAACATTGTATTGCCCTGGAACAGTCGT
>CAYYOX010000338.1:0-7565 GCA_964473065.1 uncultured Planctomycetaceae bacterium
ACTATAGATGTGTTCCACCTCGTCGACTTCCTCGACGTACTGCTCCAGCACGTCGGTGATCAGCGATTCCATCCGCTCGACCGAGGCGCCCGGCAGACGAGTGACCACATTCGCCAGCCGCCAAGTGAGCACCGGGTCTTCTTGACGCGGTAGCGTCATCAGCGCAGCGCAACCCCAAACGATTGCGGTCAACAGCACGACCAGCAGCACCTTGGGATAGCGAATCGATAGCGCCGAGAGGTTCATGGAACCGACCCCGGACTGCGGGCGGCCGACGCCGGGTCAGGCCGTTCGTATTTGACCCGGTCTCCGGCGATCACACGGTCCTGACCGCGCACGATCAACAACTCGCCTCCGGAGAGACCGGCGGAGACCTCGACCCGATCACCCGCGATCGGGCCGAGCTGAACTTCCTGGACGATCACTTGGCTGGCCTCCGGATCGACCAGCAGCACATGCGGCGGCTGGCCGTATGCCCGGCGAAGCGAAGAGATGGGAATCTTGATTGCCTGACGCCCACTTTCCACTTTGGCTTCGGCGGTGACGACCATGCCGCTGGTGAATCGACCGTCCGTGTTGGCCAGCCGCACGCGCAACTGGTAAGTACCCGAGGCGCGATCGGCGACCTGCCCCAGCGCGATGATCTTGCCACCGGCCCGAATGTCCGTGTTGACTGCCGAGATGATCTCCACTTGTGGCTCGTCCGCGAAGTGTGAAAAGAGCGCTTCGGGCACAGAGACGACGGCGTCGACCTGATCGCGGTCTACTAGATGCACGACCGGCGCGCCGCCGGTGGGAAAGACATTGATGTACGCACCCGCATCCAAGAGGCGTCTTTCCACGCGGCCGCGAAACGGCGCCCGCAGCGTGGCTTTCTTCAACTGGCGAGCGGCCAGCGCGGCAGCTTGTCGGCGGGCCTCTGCCTCGGCGGCCGCGGCGTCGATATCTTCCTTGCGCGGCCCTGCAACCGCCTTCTTCAATTGAGCCTTTCTCAAAAGTTCCTCCTGCTCGGCTGCATCGCTCTCGCGTCGCGTTTGCTCGAGTTCCGAAGCCGAAAGCGCATTCTTGCGAAATGCCTTGGTCATGCGAACCAACTCACTGGTCCAGTAGGCGGCGCGGATCTTGGCCCGGGAGTATGCAGCCCGGGCCGCATCCAAATCTTCCTCGCGAGTTCCGGCGTGCAACAGGGCCAACTTGGCTTCGGCCGCGTCGAGTTCAGCCTCGGCTCGGGATAGTCCCAGCTCGTAGTCATCGAGTACCAGGCCGGCGATCGGATCCCCGGGCTCGACGACATCTCCTTCCTCGACGAAGACCCGGGCCACGATCCCCGAGACTTCGAAGTAGAGAATCGCTTCCTGCCAAGGTTCGATCGAGCCGATCAGCGTGAGCGTTTCGTTGGCCGGCTCGGTGTGGACCTGGATCACCTTCACCGGGCGCGGGATCTCACCCTCCGGCCCGACACTCGACTGCGGATAGCAGCCGGTCAGGCAGAGGACTGCCAGCCCCAACCAGGAAAAGACGTGTGGAATTCGCATACTCCTATTATACTTCGCCGCGAGGCCCGTGTCACAACTCGGCCGGAAGCCCAATAGACGGGAAAAAGCCCTAGAAATGTAGGGAATTCCAAATGACGCAATCAGGTTCAGCCTTCTTGATAAGCTCGCAGCGCGTCGCGGAGCTCGTCGGGAAGCGGCGCCGGGACCATCTGCTGCCCGTCGCGTTTCATGCAGGCGACCTCCTGGTGGCCACGGGCAATCAGCTCTTCGCCGTCGTCGGCGCGACGCCAGTACTCGAAGTCCAGGGCAATCCTGTTTTGTGCAAGCGATGCCAAGCGCATCCGCAGCACAATCTCGTCGAACGCCCGTAGCTCGCCAAGGTATTCACAAGAGACGCGAATCGTCGCCAGGGCAAGGTCTCCGGCCAGATCCTTCAGCACACTGGGTGCATGATCGCGCAGAAACATCTCGCGACAGCGCCCCTGCCAACGGAGATGGTTCACGTAGTATACGTTGCCGACAAGATTGGTTTCCTCGAAGCCGACCACGTGCCGATATTCATAAGCTCGCATCATCGCTCCCCAGCAGTACGGCCAAGGCCAGCTTTTCCTTGGCATCGCCAACCGGCGCCACCCAGGTGGCGATCGTCATCAGTCCGGCCGCGAACAACACCCAGTGGTCTGTGGTCTTCGACCGGAACACGACGGGGATGCCGAGACCGGCTCCGGCCTTCTTGAGGCATTCGGCCGCGGCCCAGACGCGCGTGGCAGCCGTGTCTCGATCTTCGTTCGACTGCTGGGCGGTCAATTCCAGCAGCGCGTCGAGTTGCTCGCCCAACAGATCTCGCCACATCTGCTCGGACCGCGCCACGATCGGCTCGACATCACATGCGATCAGTCCGGGACCCGCGACCGCCATAGTCAGGTCGCCCGCATGGGCCACCGAGACCTCCCGATCGCAGCAAACTTCCGGCCGGCCGCCCGGACGTCGGTGGATCACGGCCGGTGTGCCGAGAGTCTGTTGAATGGCCAGATCGCTGACCGTGCGGCGGTCGGCGACCCCGTTGCGCTGCACCGTGACCGAGGCGCTCGAACCGGGCACCAATTCGCCGAGGCGGCGTTCGATGTAGGGCCCCAGCAACGGTTCGATCCACGTCTGGCCGGGATCGGATTGACCGACCTGCTGCAACCGCAAGCCCTCCCAGCGTTCCTGTACTTTCCCGTCGGGCGTCATGACTTCCAAATCGTAGACGAACAGCTTGCCTTCTCGTGATCTTTCCCGGGCACGGACGACCAGGGAGTCCGTTCTCTCGACCCCAGGCACCAGGCGATCGACTCCGATCGGCAAGAGGGTGCCGTGCGGAATGCAGGCCTGAATCGCGTGGATCACGGCGTCTCGTGCAGCCGCATCGCCGAGAACGAGTTGGCCCGGGAGGTATTGGCCGAACCACTGGCCGTTCGCCTCATGCGAGATGTCTGCGATGCACTCGGTGGCCCGCAAGTGACGGTAACCACTTAAACGCTGGAATCGCCCCTGGTGAAAAAGGATCCCGCCATAGAGGTCTCGCTTCGGATCAATCGGGACCGGGTGATCCCCGTTGCACAATTC
This sequence comes from uncultured Planctomycetaceae bacterium, assembly GCA_964473065.1. Lineage (GTDB taxonomy): Bacteria > Planctomycetota > Planctomycetia > Pirellulales > Thermoguttaceae > CAYYOX01. The sequence continues at coordinate 3,105 of CAYYOX010000338.1, forward strand.
GGGCAACGGCATCGAGGGCCCGCCGACGCCTTGCCGACTTTGGTCGACACGGCAGATCGCGCGGAAGTGGTCCATCTGGAAGCCCGTTTCCTGACTGCGCAAGACGACTTCCACGCGGCCCGGTTCTCGGATCAGCGCCGCGATGCGGATGGTTACACGCTGGCCGTCGGGGACCACGATCGGTCGAAGGAATTGCACGTCTTCGAACTCCGGCGGCGACGAGCAGCCGGTCAGGGCCAGCGTGGCCTGGGCCATCGCTTCTAAGCCCATGACCGCCGGAAATAGTTGCTCGCCCTGATAGACATGGTCTTTCAGATAAGGATCGGTGTCGGTCGAGAGGTCGGCTTCGGCAACCAGTTCCACGCCGGGGATATGCACGCACGGCCGTTCGAGGAACCGCAACAGCGGCAGCTCGGACTCCTGGAGTTTCAAGGTCGGCGGTTCGCCGAAGCGACCGGTTACTACCACGGGCACGTTGGGCAACGACCCGCCAATCAAGCACCGCAACAGACGCACGCCTTCGTCCGGCGGAATCGGCGTGATCCCCTGTTGCCGAAGAGCCTCCAGCGTCCCCAAGCGTTCTCCCATCCCGACGCCGGACCAGACCGACCACTCCACGGCCAGGCAATCGCAATGGGGATGTTCGGCATGCCAGCGTTCGGTCAAGTCGGCAAGCCACTCGTTGGCCACCGCGTAGTCGGCCTGACCGTGCATGCCGGTTCGGGCGATGATCGATCCGAAGGTGACAAACAGCCGCAACGTCTCGGGGTTCACCGCCGAGAGCAGGTTGCGGGCGCCCTCGACTTTGGGCGCCAACGTCCGCAGGAAGTCTTCCTTACCCAGCGAACCGAGTCGGCGTGGCACGTTGCTGCCGGCCCCATGCAGGATTGCCGTAATCGGCCCCCAAGCGGTTTCTACTTCCCGGACGGCCGCTTCGACAGCGTCGGGGTCCGTCACATCCGCGGGAAGGTAGCGGAATTTGACTCCGGCATCCTTCATCCGCTGAAGATTGGCGGCCAGTTCTTCGTCCTCAGACGGTTCCGACCGGCCGATCAAGGCCAGTCGTACTCCGGAGTGCTTGGCCAGCGAGAAGGCGCTTTCGGCGGCGATCCCTTTTCCACCCCCGCTAACCAGCAGCACGTCGTCCGGATCCAGCGGTACGGTCGGTTCTTCGGCGGGCAACGGCAGCGGGCAAAGCACCGGCTTGCGACGCACCCCGGCCTGATCGTAGTATGTCTCCGTGTAGCCGACAGCGGCCCGGGCCTCGGCAAGGATCCACTCGACCGCATGCCCATGACCGGCCGGCACGTCCACTACACAGGTCGTTACTTGGGGTAGTTCGAGTTGCAATGTCCGGGCAAACGCGGCCGCGCCTCCGCCGTGTTGGACCAGCAAGAAGCGAGTGCCATCCGCATCGGCCAGCACGGCCTCGGCGGCCTCGAGCAACAACTCGACGTGGCGCTGATCGGGCTGCGGCGGCAGGCATACAGCAACGCCTTTGCCCGCCCCGGCGCGAGGTAGCGCGTCCTGCAAGGCGTCCTTCAGAGGATGATCTGCCGGCGCGATCACGCGCCAAGGCCCCGAAGCGGCATCCGCTCGGCTTGGCGGCAAACGGCTCTCGACCAACTCCACGGTAAAGGCTCGGGTCCACGAATCGACGCCTGCCGGGAGTGCTTCGGGAGAAGGCGCCGGCGCAGCGTCGTTCTGTTGGGCCAACTCGGCCAACGCCTCGGCAACTTGCCCCACGGTCGCGTTAGCAGCATCTGCCGGCGACGACGGTGGCGGCAGTCCCAACGCTCGCGAGGCTTCCACCACCAACTGACCCACGGCCAAGGAGCTTAAGTGCAAGTCGTTCAGCAGGCGATCCTCCGCCTTGACCGAATCAAGCGGAAGCTCGGCTCGTTGCGCGGCCAACTCTCGGACAACCTCCAACATAGACCGCCCCGTGGATTCACTGCTCGACTCGATCGGGGCCGCCACCGCCGTAACTGGTTTGGGCTTGGGTTTGACGGGTGATGCTGCGGTCGTCGGTTCCGGAGCCCGTTCGCAAGGATTGACCAGGAAGCCGGGCTGCCAATCCAGGTCGAACGGCCGGGTGAAGCGGTCGGCAAACAGAGCGTTGTGGTTGACCGACGTGCCAAGAACGAACGCCGCACCGACGGCCTCCAGGAGGCCGCGCAGGCTGTTGTTGCCCGCATCCAACGAGGCGATCGGCGTATCGACCAGCTTGCCGGCAATTCCACGCATCACACTTCCCGGGCCGACTTCTATCCAAAGATCAACTCGCTCGGCAACCGTTCGCAACGCCTCCATGAACCGCACCGGCGAGGTCATTTGGCGCGAGAGCAGTGCGGGCAGATCTTCCCGGGCATCCAGCAGCGTGCCGGTTACGGTCGACGCGACCGAGCCATGCAGCGGGCGGAATTGTTCCTTGCCGACGGCTCGGTCCAAGACCGGGGTCGAGTCGGCTACCATCGGCGAGTGGAACGCATGGGAGACGGGCAATTTTACGGCAGCCAAACCGGCGGCTTCGGCGCGAGAGACGACCGCCCCGATCGCGGCGGCCTCTCCCGAGATGACCGTTTGGTTCGGTGAATTCAACCCGGCCAGGACGACCGGCGTGCCGTGCAACAGCGGCTCGACCTCATCTTGTCCGGCGCCGATACTGGCCATGGCGCCGTCGGGAAGGCCGTAATCTGCGATGGCTCTGCCGCGTGCGGTCACCACGCGCAGGAGGGCCGCCTCGTCCATCGCATTGGCCCAATGATAGGCGGTCAGCTCACCCAGGCTGTGTCCGACGGCAACCGACGCCTCCAGGCCGAGTTGATCGAGAACCTGCAAACCGGCTAGCGACGCGGTCACGATGGCCGGTTGGGCAACTTCCGTGGCTACGTTGTCGCCGCTGGTGGGTAAACTCACCCGGGAGTAAAGGTCTCGAACCGACTCGAAACGGCCGACCCACGCACCGCCGGTCAAGCTGGCAGGGGTACCTTGGCCGGGAAACAGCAGGCCAATGGAAGGCGGTTTCGCGCCCGAGCCCAGCATGACTCCCTCGCGGACCTTCAACCGCGACTGGACGCCTTCGGTGAGCCAAGTGTCCAGCGTTTTGAGCCGCTGATCCAACTCGGCGGGGTTCGACGCGACCACGGCGGCGCGGACCTGAGCGGGCTGGAGCGTTTTGGCTAACTGGGCCGCCAGATCCGCCAGTTCGGAGCGCGACAACCGCGAGGCGAAAGACGCCAGATGTTGCACGCGTTGTTGCAGCGCCTCGTGGTCCGGGGCACTGATCAAGAACAGTTCGGCGTCCTGACGGCTGGACAGCAGAGAACGCTCGCGGGAAGTGATCGTCTTGCGCCGTCGTACGGCAGGGCCTTCCAGCACGATGTGGGCATTGATCCCGCCGAAACCCATCGCGCTGACGCCGGACCGCAAGGGTCGATCGGCCGGCCAGGCTTCCGCCTCCTTCAACAATCGGAGCACTTCACGCTGCTCGACTAGTACCGGATGCGGCTCTTCCCATCCGGTGCTGGGCGGCAAGAGTTGGTTCTGCAGGGCCATGGTGGCCTTGATCAGACCGGCGGCGCCGGCAGCGGCTTTCGTGTGACCGATGTTCGCCTTGATCGAACCGATCGCCGCAGGCGCCCCCGTTGGCGACCCTTCACGAAGGGCCTCCGATAAGGTTCGAAGCTCGGTGGAATCGCCGATGCCGGTGCCCGTGCCGTGGCCCTCGAAGTGCGGGACCGTCTCGATCCCGAAGCCGGCACGGCGGTAAGCACGGCGCAAGGCCAGCAACTGTCCTCGGACCTCCGGGCGAGTGATTCCGCCGCTGCCGTCCGAGGAGATTCCCCAGCCCCGTACCACCGCATAGATGCGGCGATGCTGCTGCACGGCATCCTCGTGGCGCATCAAGACCAAGAATCCGCATCCCTCACCGGGCCAGAAGCCGGTGGAACGCGCGTCGTAGACCCGCATCTCCTCCCTGGCCAACGCGCCGAGCTTGGCGAAGCCGACCAGTTCGAAGGGATCCAGACTCAAATCGACCCCGCCGGCTATGGCCACGTCGAGATCGCCTACGGTCAAGGCCGAACAGGCCGTACCCACCGCCAGCAATGAGGAGGCGCAAGCACCGTCGACGGTGTAACCGCCTCCGCCGAGGTCGAAATGATTGCAGATCCGCCCGGCGATCGTGTTCGACAGACCGCCGGCAAGCGTCTCATCACCCACCGGAGGAAACGGCGATTTGTATTGCTGCTCGAGACTTTCCAGAAACGCGGCTCGCCGCTGTTCCGTCCAGTCCTTGCTTGGCCAATCCTGCTCGGCCAGCGCGGCGTCGACCACGCGGCGAACGTACGGCCAGCGTAGCCGCATCAAATTCGCGCGGGAAAACTCGCCGGTAAGCGAGTTGCCCACCAGCCCCCCCGCGGCTTCTTTCGGCACGCCCTCCGCTTCGGCCAACCCGGC
>CAYYOX010000339.1:0-7555 GCA_964473065.1 uncultured Planctomycetaceae bacterium
ATTGTTGCTTTACGAGGACCGGCGTCAAGCCTACTCGGCGAAGGGATCGTCCAAATCGACTTCCTCTTCCTCGGCTGGTTCTTCTTCGGCCGGCTCGTCCGCGGCTGGCTCTTCCTCTTCGCCAAATGGATCATCGTCGGCAGGTTCGGCGGGCTCGTCGGCAGCTGGCTCATCAGCGGCCGGTTCTTCTTCACCAAATGGATCGTCACCAGCCGGTTCATCGGCAGCCGGTTCGGCGGGCTCATCAGCGGCTGGCTCTTCTTCACCAAACGGATCATCGTCGGCCGGCTCGGCGGGTTCGTCAGCGGCTGGCTCGGCTGGTTCATCAGCGCCAAACGGATCGTCGCCAGCCGGTTCGGCAGGCGCATCGGCGGCTGGCTCGGCCGGTTCTTCCTCAGCGCCACCAAAGGGATCGTCGGCAGCCGGTTCGTCTTCGAGAGGCATCTCAGCGGGTGCGGCGTCGCCTTGGTCCTGGTCACCTCCGACGGCCTTGCCTAGCGATCTTCGCAGGGCTCCAAAAATACCGGACTTCTTTCCGGCGGTCGGCTGAGCGGCCGGTTCCTCAGCGACAGGTTCTTCGGCAAAGGGATCGCCCTCGGCCGGCTCTTCGGCAAACGGGTCGGCGTCGGCCGAGGGTTCAGCGGCCGGTTCTTCGGCCGCAGGTTCGGTCAGCGGGCCGGCGCCAAACGCCTCGTCGCCGGCCGGTTCTGCGGTCGGCTCTGTTGCCGGAATCGCGGGCGATTCGTCGATCTGCTGCTGAAGCAAGCGGCCCTCTTCCTGGCGAATCTGTTCGTAGCGGGCCTTCTGTAGTTTCTCGGCCTCTTGGCGAGCGGCCATTCGGGCGGCGACGCGATGTTGTTCGAGTGTCAATCGGGCGCGGCCTTGGATCCGCTCCAACGACTTCGACACATTGTAGAACTTGTTGACATCCCGACTCTCCTTGGTTGCCCCTTTCTGGAAATCCAGTTCGGCCTCTTCCGCGCGACCCAGTTTCAGGTAAGCCATGCCGCGGAAATAGTAAGGCCGCGGATCGACCGAGCCGCCGTCGATGGCCGAGGTCAAGTACTCGTGTGCCTTGACGTAGTCGCGCGAGAAAAACGCATGTACGCCGCTCCCGTAATACTGTTCCAGCACCGCGTCCGCAGCAGAGACCAAGGACGCCGAGAGGCAGACCAATCCGACGGCAAAGAAAACTGAACTCCGATACATCGTGTTCGACTCCTCTTCCGCCCGCGCGCTTGAGCCTCGTGCGCAATCGGGCTGTGGGTTCCGGGTGTTATGGGCCACTGGCCGCAACCGCGTGGTGGGCGACGGTCGGGCCAAATCCTAGGCAAGAATAATGGTTGTTCCTTAGGTATTGATCCTAATCGCTCCGCGCCGCAATAGCAAGCAGTGTCCGCCGTTACCTGCGCCACGAGAGGGGTACAAATATGGCCCAGGCGGGTGGACTCTGGGCATGTGTGGCAGGCGCCAGAGCCGGACAAGACCGAAAAACATAGCCACATCCGGCCAAATCGGCTATTATGGGAGCGTTCCGGTCCGGCACGGTAGCCATTGCCGAGAGTCTTTTTTTTGACAGGATCGACGGTATAAAAGGGCAAGAATAATTCGTTTACGAGAATTCGAGGCTTCTTTTCCTTTTTCCCCCTTTCCCCTTTTTCCTCCCGGAACCAACACCACGTAAACAGTTACCCCACATCAAGGAGCGGCCCATGTTGGCTTTGCGAAATGGTCGAGCGATTGTTGTTTGCATCGGACTGGCGAGCTTCCTCCTATCGGGAGCCGTCGAAGCGGCCGAACGCTCGCCGCAAGAGACAACGCTTACCGAGCAACTCGATGCGCCGCTGCTGTTTACCAAACGGTTGAACTACCTGGGCATCCACATCTACGACACGTTTTATAAGTGGCGTCCGGGCGGGGGCATCTATGTGATCGAGAACCCGTCCGTGGAGCCGGAGCAACAGGTCGTCCGCCCGGTGATCGATCCGACTACGCCCGAGACGCTCGGCGAGGGAATGTATACCGACCCGGACATCTCCTGGGACGCCAAGCGAGTGCTCTTCTGTTTCAAGGGCGGTGCTGGGGACAACACGAGCATTTACGAGATCGGCATCGACGGCAAGGGATTGCGGCGGCTGACCGACCCCAGCTCGTACTGTTCGATCTATAAGGGCAGCCATGGCGGGCAACACGACGTCAGCCCGGCCTATTTGCCGGACGGGAGGGTTGTGTTCACCTCGACCCGGTTCAGCGGGTTGGTGCCTTGCGCCAACGAGGGCGTCGACATCCTGCACGTGATGAATGCCGACGGGTCGGACCTGCACGCGATCTCGGTCAACAACGTCAACGAGTTCGACCCGAGCGTGATGCACGACGGGCGGATCATTTTCGGGCGTTGGGAATACGTCGACAAGACGGCCCTGACGCAGCAAAGCGTGTGGACGATGTTCCCCGACGGGACCAACGAGACGGCCTTCTTCGCCAACAACATGGTCTTTCCCGAGGCCGTGTTGGACGTGCGATCCGTGCCCGGCACGGAGGATTGGGTGGTCGGCACGTTCACGCCGCACAACGCCCCGCCGCGCGGCAGCATCGCCATGATCGATCCGCGACGCGGCAAGAACGACGTCCAGGCCATCATCGCCTTGGAGCATCCGGAGAACCCGACCCACGATCGGGGCGAGTCGTGCGACCCGTGGCCTTTGTCGAAAGAGGCCGTGCTCTATAGCGGGCGGCCCGCGGGGGCAAAGTTCAACGCCCTGATGATGATCGACCGCAACGGAAACCGCGTGGTCGTCCACAGCGAGCCGGACATCGATTGCCACAGCCCCATGCTGGTCAAACCGCGCAAGTGCCCGCCGGTATTGGCCCCCGGCAAGGATCGGCAGCAGGAGTTCGGGCGGTTCTTCGTACAAGACATCTACCGGGGCATGGACGGCATCCCCCACGGCGAGGTCAAGTGGCTGCGGGTCGTCGAGGAAACATCGCGAGTCAGCGCCACGCCCGGCGGCAGCAACCCCTACAACCAGACGTTTCTGCTCAGCGGTGCGTTGGCCTTCAGCGTGAAAAACTTCCTGGGGATCGTGCCGGTCGAGCCGGACGGGTCGGCCTATTTCGAGGTCCCGTCGAATCGGGCCGTCTACCTTCAGGCGTTGGACAAGGACAAGCGGCTGATCCGTAGTATGCGGACGTTCGTTCAAGCGGCGCCCGGGGTCACCCGATCGTGTATCGGCTGCCATGAGAACAAGTACGTCAGCAGTCCCGCGGCCCAATCGCCGCCGATGGCCTTCTCGCGCGAGCCCGATCGCCTGAAGCCCGAGTCGTGGGGGACCGGGTTCATCGACTATCCGAGCATGGTGCAGCCGGTTTTCGACCGGCATTGCGTCCGTTGTCATGGGGGCGACGAGGGCATGTCCGGCAAGCTCGACCTGTCGGGCGGTTGGACCGAGCATTTCAATATCAGCTATGTGAACCTGATCAGCCGACACGACAACCAGCATACGGCCACGCTGATCGCCGGCATCGACTGCATGAACGGCACGGCCCTTCATTCGGCCGCGATTCTGCCACCCCGTTCGCACGGTTCGGCGACCGCGCCGCTGGCCGAGGTGCTCGCCAGCGGGCATGAGGACCGGATTGCCAAGCTTTCCCGAACCGAACGCGACCTGTTGATGGCCTGGATCGATAGCAACGGGCTGTACCATGGGTCGTGGGACTACACGAGTCACGGCTGCGCGATCAAAAACTGGGCGAAGATCCAGCAGGACCTGTCAGGCACGATGCGCGAGGCCGGTTGCATGGAGTGCCATCACCGGATCGAAGAGGATTGGGTCAATCTGAAACGGCCCGAAATGAGCCGCATCCTGCGGGCGCCGCTGCCGGAGGGACGCGACGGGCACGGGTTGAACTTGTGTCGCTCTCGCAAGCTCCATCCGAACCATCAGCGAGTTCGGATCCTGGTCAACGGCGTTTATGCCCATGGCGTGGCGCCATTGGAGGCGTTCAACGCGCGGAAGCCGCCGGCCGTGGAAGAGGAAGGCGAGCCGCTTACCACGCTGAGTTCGACGGCCGACGAGTCGTATCGGGCCATGTTGGCCATTATCCAGGACGGTCGACGTGAGGCCCTGTCTGCGCCACGGGTCGACATGCCGGGCGCCCAGATCGAGCCGGGCCTGTGCCGACAGTTCGCCCCGCCGCGGTTGCCCTATCCGTTGCCCGAGTTGCAGGCCATCGTCGACGAGGATGGGATCGTGCAGTTGCGTTGGGAACGTTCGGCCCGAACCATTGGGCTCTCGAGCGAAGTGCACCGCGGCGCGACGCCCGATTTTGATACCGATATCAACACCCTGCTGGCCACGACCGGGGCGTTCGCGTGCAGCGATGCCGAAGTCGAGCCGGGCCAACATCATTATGCCGTGGTCTTGGTTTCGCAGGATGACCGCAGCGCGCCGATTCGCATGTCGGTCCAGGTGCCCGTGATTCCGGCGCCGTCGGTCCCGCAAGGGCTGACGGCCAAGCCGCAAGTCGGCAGCGTCGAACTGCGCTGGGACGAGGCCGACGGCGCCTTGGCACGCTACCACGTCTATCGGGCCGAGGCCGGGTCGGTCGACTTCAAGCGACTTTCGGCCGAGCCGACCATGCGGCTGACCTACGCCGACGTGCCGCCGGCCGACACGGTGCAATACGTCTACACGGTTCGAGCGGTCAACCGTCGCGGCGTCGAAAGCAAGCCGACCGCCGAAGTGACGGCTGCCGTGTTGCCCGAGATCAAGCAGCCGATGTTCTCGGCCGCCTTTCGCGAAAATGCCCATGCCGAGCTTCACGGCGGCGGGACGGCCCAAGGAACATTGCACGGTAACGCGAAGGTGGCCGACGGGACCCTCGATCTTCGCCAGGGTGGACACGCCACCTTCGAGCATCGCCCGGAGTTCGACCTGACGGGCCGCATCTCGGTCGAATGTTGGGTCAAGTTCGACAAGGACGCGCAAAGTCCGGTGATTGTCAGTTGCGGTCATTGGCATCAGGCCGGTTGGTTCCTGCAGAAGTTGGGGCCGGTATGGCGTTGGTACGTGGCCGGGATCGATTGCGACGGCGGCCAGCCCGAGCTAGGTCGCTGGTACCACATGCTCGGCACGTTCGACGGGCAAACGGCCCGACTCTACCAGGACGGCAAGCTGCTGGCCGAGAAAGCCGGTCCGGTCGTTCGCACCTCATGGCCCGGCCCACTGTTTGTCGGTCAATATAGCGGCACGCCGGGCGTCGGGTTCCAAGTAACGGGCCAAATTCGGGGCGTACAAGTCTACAGCCGGGCCGTCAAAGCCGAGGAAGCGGCCGAAAAGTCGCAAACCAAGCTGGCGGCGAAGCAACCATAACTTGGCCGTGGATCATCGGCAACCGACACGGTATAGCGGAGATAGGGAAAACACCGCTGTAAACCAGCTCATTCAGTTCAAAACCGTTGGTGCAAGAAAGGGTTGGGGTGAATTGTGGCCACAAACTCGCATTGACTACAGAGTAGGATTGCTGTATGGTATACGTGCATACAGGTCTTGCTCCAACCGCCACAGGCACGATGAGCTTGCCATACGATGACTTCACCTCCGGAGCAGATCATCTCAACCAAAGAATTGGAGACTTACCGCCCGCGACAGGCAGACTGTTCTGCGGAAGGGCTGCCGCCGCATTGCACAATTTATGGCGTGGAAATCAGATTTGCCTTGCACATCTTTGCTTCGATCGAATACTGGGCGCAGAGATCCAGAAACGGCTTGATCACCAATGGACTGGCCACATTGGTAGGCAGCCGCCAAGAGCCTCCTCGGCAAACGAGCGGCTGTTCCTGCGAGAGATGCTCGTAAACCCGTTTCATCTTCTCCATCACCGGCGGCAGCGTGCCAAACCGTGGTCGTGTAATCTTGGCAATAGAATAGACAAGATGGACCGCTCCGACTTCTCGGCCGAACTGGATGAGCCTTTCCATATCGGCCATGGGTTGCATGTCCGGCAAATCGAAAGCGTTCATGAGCTTACCGCCGGGAAGCGGGTCGCGTGGGAACAACGGGTCAATTCGAACAACTACCGGGATGTTCTCTTGCCTGAGGAAACGAATTGCCGCGATGCGGCTCTCGACACTCGGAGCGGCCGGATCTAGCAGCTTTCGAGATTCATCGTCGTGAAATGCTAGCGAACACTCTACGCGTAGCGGTGGATGCCCATTCTGCTCAAACCACGCACGACGCGGATGATCGCCCGGCAATTGATTCAACTTCTGCAAGACTCGGATATACTCTTGGTCTGCCAAGATGGCAGGATTCTTGGTTAGCACGGTAATCGTCGTGAAACGATGCCGTCGCTGGGCCAGTCTTTCAAACGTGTACAACGTATGCCGATGTTCCAGTTCCAACGGTTGCAGCGGGTCGGTACTGTTGGATATATGAACGGGTGCTGGCGGAACATCATACGCGTCCAGAGCGTCCAGGTCCTTCACGAGGTCCGCACGAAATGTGTTCTTGCACGCTGCCTGTCTCGACCCATATCCTGCTGCATAGCAGTACCGACATTCGTGCTGGCAACCGGTGTAGACATTGATGCAGTACCGATGGCCGGACGGAAACGCCCGCTGATCCGCGAATGGACAATACCACTTGATAACGCGAGGTCGCGTAACCTCCAAGACATCCTTCTTGGAGCGATGCGGCAGGAAATAGAACGCCAACGCCGCACGATCACGCTTCGGCAAGTCGTCAAACACGGGGCTGTATTTGCGATGCACTAGCGAGGCCAACCGGAGGGCTTGCTCAACATCAATGTCTCCGCCAAAAAGGTCCATCTTCTGCTCACGCAATCTTTTCAACGAGTGTCATGGACGCCCCTCGCATCCGTTGTCTATCCGTCACATCGGTCGCACACAAACCGTCCAAGTCAAATCGCTCCAAGTGTTCTCGCAAGTGACGAGCGGTCAGATCCACGTCTTCAATGATAAGCCGATCGCCCATTCTCATCAATTGGGCAATCAGCGATTGTCCGCTAGGCAGTACGAATGCACCGTCGTCAAACCGCCGAATGGCTACATATACTGTCTCATCTCGCTCATCGACTTTTCCGCCGATTATCAAGCGTATCGCTTTGAAATAGTCGGATAACGAAAACTGATTCTGCACTCCGCAAAATGAGACCGCGTTGCGAAGGGCGGTATAATGATCTCGTGCAGCAGTCGATGCGACGCCGGCCTTCGCAGGAACTGATGAAAGCCATTGACCGTCGAGTTGCCAATCTCTACGGTGTCGACCCATGAGCGTCAAGAGGGTGGGTGTAAACGGACGTTGCTCGACCCCCTTCATGGGATTCTGCTTGATGAGATCGTCGCCATATGCCGGCGGAGTCGAATCAGGTTTGGATATGTGGTGAGATATCGAGCGTTCTGCTCAACCGCGAAAGACGTACGTCCAGACCGCAACCTTTCTTCCGTCACAAAGGGCGGGAGATGGGGATCGACTCATGACGATACGATAAGGAAGCTTGAAAGTCTTCACAGCAGGTAGCTCTTGTTGTCTTC
>CAYYOX010000340.1:0-7543 GCA_964473065.1 uncultured Planctomycetaceae bacterium
CAAGGACGCGCACCCGGTCGCGGCCAACGGCATGGGCGGTAGCGAAATCCGACGCAAAACGAATGATCAAACCCAGATCTTCTATCACCACTTCGTCGAATTCACCTATCCCGACGGGTCGAAGATGTACAGCCAATGCCGTCACGTGGGCAACTGCCCCAATAACGTCTCCGAGCACGCCTTCGGCACGAAGGGCCGCGGCGGCATGGGTGGCCAGGGCGAAGCAAAGGATCGCGGCGGCCTGCCCTTCAAGTTCGGCGACTACGACCAGGAGCACTTCGCGCTGGTTGAAGCGATTCGCAACAACACGCCTTACAACGAAGGGCACTACGGCGCCACCAGCAGCTTCACCGCCGTGCTAGGCCGCATGGCCACCTACAGCGGGAAGGTCATCAAGTGGGACGAAGCGGCTGCTAAGGGCAAAGACCTGGCTCCCGGCATCGAAAACTACACCTTCGACAGCACCCCGCCGACCACCAAGGGCGAAGACGGCAAGTACTCGTACGCCGTGCCCGGCGTGTACAACCCGTTTGCATAAACCGAGTAAGTTGGTTACTCACAATGTTTGGATATGTAGGGTGGGTCAAGGAACGCAGACCCACGCAATGAAATGACGAAGCACGAATGACGAATGACGAAATGAAAGAACATGTTGTAGTCCTTCGTCATTCGGATTTCGTCATTCGGGATTAACCGCTTGGGTCTTCGTTCCTTGACCCACCCTACATGGGTTTTTCCAAGAAGGAGAACGCCCGTGACTGTGCTATGTCGAATCAGAAGCCTTGCCGTCGCGACCGTCCTGGCGGCCCTTTCGATTACCGCTTCGGCCGAGCAGCCGAACGAATCGCTGCAGCAGGATTGGCTCTTCCAGGCTGGCGGCATGCCGACTACCTGGCGCATTCAGCAGGAGATCCGTTGGACCCGCGAACTGGCCGACCGACTGGCCACGCGAGAAAACGCACCGGACCTCGCGGCCGAATTGGCCGAGTTGGATAAGCTTCAGCAACGGATAACCCCGCCCGGCGATTCGACCACGAAAGCCACGCTTGCCTATCCCGAAGGACTCGTGGCCCGGTGGAACTTCAACGACTCCGACGGCAAGTCTTTCCGCGACGCCTCGGGCGGCGGTCGTAAAGCAACGCTTCAAGGATTCGGACAGATCGTTCCCGGCGTTACCGGCGGCGCTCTGCTGCTTGGCGGCGGGGGATTCGTGGCCACGGACCTCAAACCGGCCGATGCCATACCGGGCAACTACACCGTCTCGGCCTGGGTCAACACGACTGGGTCCGTGATGGACCTGTTGGGCAGCGGAACGGCCGCGGGTGATACATTGATGGTCGTCAACCAAGGCCCCCTGCGCGGGCACCATTACACGGATGCCGGCTCGAATGTTCACGAGGGCAATCTGGTCGTCAACGACGGGCGCTGGCACCATGTGGCGCAGGTGGTCGACCGGGATAGCATTTCGATCTATGTCGACGGTCAACTCGACGTGACCGCCAAGCTCCAAGGAACCAAGACGGCATCGGCCGCACCCTTGAACCTCGGCACGCGGTCGGCCGCTTCGACCGCGTATCGCTATCGCGGTTGCATGGACGAGATCTGCCTGTTCGATCGAGTTTTGACGGCCGAGCAAATCAAGACGATCCACGCGCAGGGTCAAGCGTTGCCCGGGGCCCGTGCCAGGCCGGATCCGGAACTCTATTTCGCCGTGCGGCGGATCAAACGGCGGATCATGTTCAAGGATCCGTTGATCGACTTCTCGCAGGTCGTGTTCGCCGACGTGCCGTGCTACGACGCGTTGAACCACGAGTCGATGCACCGCGTATTCCCCCAGGCACAAAACAACGTCGGACGCCTGCTGGTGCTCGACGGCCTGTTCGGCGACGGCAAGCTACGCGACCTGGGTCCCGGGCCCGGCATGTATTGGCGGCCCGATGTGTCGTTCGATGGGGAAAAAGTGCTCTTCTGCTACCGGCCCAAGGAGGACCGCACGTTCCATCTTTACGAAATGAACCTTGACGGGTCCGGATTGCGTCAGATTACCGACGGCGCGTACGACGACATGGACCCGATCTACATGCCCGACGGTCATATTATCTTCCTGTCGAACCGCGGCAATAGCTACGCCCGATGTGCGGTGGGGCATCCCAGCTATGTCGTCAGCCGATGCGACGCGGACGGCAAGAACATCTATCTGATCAGCGCCAGCAACGAGCCGGAGTACACGCCGACGCTGATGCCCGACGGCCGCGTGCTTTACACGCGTTGGGAATACACCGACAAAGAGCTATTTCGTATCCAAAGCCTCTGGACGACCAACCCCGACGGCACCGGCACGGCCACGTTCTGGGGTAACCAGAGCTACTGGCCCGACATGCTGATCGAAGCCCGGCCCATTCCCGGCAGCCATCGCGTGATGTTCTCCGGCCAGGGCCACCATGACATTATCCACGGCGCGATCGGCATCATCGATCGCAACGCCGGGTTCAACTATCCCGACGGGCTGACCAAGGTCACGCTCGACCGGCCTTGGGCCGAAGTGGGTGACGGGCCGGACGAACGGCCCGAGTGCGAGCAGTACCACGCCTCGGGTGACTTCACCGGCTATCGCTGCCCGTACCCGCTGAGCGAAGAGGTGTTCCTCGTCTCGGCCCGACCGACCGAAAGCCAAGAGAACACGCTGTTGGGCGCCGCCCGAAGACCGGATAGCCGGTTTGCCCTATACCTGATGGACGTTTACGGCAATCGCGAACTGATCCACGCAGGCACGAACGACATACTCTATGCCATGCCGGTCCGCCCGCGACGCCAACCGCCGGTCCTGCCCGACACGGTCGTCTGGCCCGGCGCCCAGAGCGAAGGCCAATCAGTCGCGCAAGGCACGATCTACAGTTCCAATGTCTTGGAAGGATTGCCCGAGAAGGTTCAGCGCGTGGCCCGGCATGTTCGGGTGATCCATCTCGACTACACGACCTTCACCTTCGGACTGAAGACGCAAGCTCCGGGCCGTTGGGGCAAGCCGGGAGTGACGCACATGCACGCCGGACCGCCGCTGTCGATTACCGGTAACGACGGGTTCAAGCGGATCCTCGGCACCGTGCCGATCGAAAGGGACGGGTCCGTTTCCATCGAGGTCCCGCCGAACAAGCAGTTGCACTTCCAATTGCTCGACGGGCAGTATCGGGCCGTCCACACCATGCGGTCGTTCACGAACCTCATGCCGGGCGAGCGACGCGGTTGTGTCGGGTGTCACGAATTGCACAGCACGGCCCCGCCAAGCTACTCGGGCATGGCGCTGCAAAAGCCGCCGGTCGTGCCCACGCCGCCGCCTTGGGGGCCGTATTACAATATCGGCTACGAACGCGACATCCAACCAATCCTCGATCGCCACTGTGGCGAGTGCCACCAAGGTGACGGCGAAGCCCGCAAGGATTACGACCTGACGTTGCGTCCCAGCAAAGACGGCGGCACGTTCCCTGAGCCGTACGTTACTCTAACCATGGGCACGCAGCGCAACCTGCAAAGCTTCCCCCACAACTGCGAAGGCGGCGTGGCCGGGACCATTTTACCGATGGCCTACCCGCTGCCGCCCGAGAAAGACCGCACGCTTCCGCCCATGACGGTCCTATCCTACACGAGCCACTTGATCGATCTGGCCTCCAGCGGCAAGCACTACGACGTGCGGGTCGACGAAACGAGTCGGCGGACGCTGATCGCCTGGGTCGACATCCTATGTCCCTACCTGGGCGAGGCGGAAATCGCCGGCATGGAAGACCCCGACCCGGAAGACCCGTTCTACAAGAACTCACCCTATCCGCCCCGCACGCCGGGAATCCGCCCGTTCGCCCAGTCACCCTATCCGCCGCGCATGAAAAACGCCCCGATCGTCAATCGATCCTACAGCCAGGATGAATTTCCAACGCAGGCCCAGCGCCTCGAAGAATGAAGCGAAGGAATATCGAATATCGAACAAGGAATGTCGAAGGAAGAAGGTAGTAATCTCAGAGGGTGTGGCGAATGGAGAATACCTTCGTTATTCGACATTCCTTGTTCGATATTCGATATTCACTCCCACCTATTCACTCCGGCCTACTGTCGAACGATTTCGATTCCCTGGAGAATGGGCAGTTGACTGGGCGTTGGGTTGGCGGTTTTCGGCAGGAGTTCTAGTACGAGGTTGTCGTGAACCTTGATGCCGTCGAAGACTTTCACCACGGCCCGGTTTGGCGCGCCGGCGGCTTCGATGATGTCGAAGTTTTCGGCGACCGTTTGGCCTTGCAGCTTGATATCGAACACACGCTGGCCCGGCTGCTTGTTTTCCGGATCGGCAAAGGCTAGCCGCACGCTGTACGTGGCTGTGCTCTCCCCTTTATCAATCAAAGGGACAGTCAGTTCGTGCAGGCCCCGTGCGGCCGACGCGAATAGCCAGGGATCGTCGGTTTCCGTGAAAGGCGTATAGACGGAGTTGCTCCTGGCGAATCGCCCGCCCGGATGGAATGTTACGCCCGCTCGCAGCGGCAGGACGAGTCGCCCTTTGAAGGGACGTGGAAAACTCAGCCAGAGATCCCCGCCGGAGTCGTTGCGATCGCCCGGGGCGCCTAGGTTGATCGCCAAACGCTTCACGGGCGTGGCCTTCCCGGGCGTGCTGTACATGGCCCAGGCCTTCTGCTTTTTGGTCGGTTGGAAGACGACCGTACACATGGTGGGGAAGGAACACATGCAGCCGGTGCTGGCCTCGGGCATCAGCAGCAACCCGCCGGCCGGGATGAAGTTGATCCAGCAACCCGGGCGTTGGGCCCCGAAGTGCATCGTGCCGTAGTCGCCGCGGAGATCGTAATAGGCCAAGTTCAACGAACGGAAGAAGAGGCAATTCGGCGCCGCGGCGGGGCAGCCGCAATGGTGCCCGCTGCGAGCGAACTGCCAGGGGACCGTCTCGCCGGTGATCGGATTGGTCCGCGTGCGCTGCGCGCAGCTGTGCAGATCGAAGGCCCAAGGCTCGGCGTGCAGCGTGTTTCCGACGATCAACGGGCGGACGCGAAAACCGATCGACCGGGACCACAGTTTCCGCCCGTCGTCACCCGCGATGGCCAAGACCTGGCGCGAATCGAACTGGTCGGCGAAGAACTGTTCCCAGTAATGTCCGTCGAGATAGACGCCGAACAGCACGAGCACGCCCTCGTTATACATGGCGGAAATCATGGCGGTGCTGTTCTTCAGCGCCGCATGCCATCCGCCGCAGCCGGTCACGTCGATCGGCCGGGTCCAACGAACTTCGCCGGTCACGGCGTCCACGGCCGCGAGGGTTCGCACGTCGAGCTTATCAAGTTGTGCTTCGGGCAAATCGGTCCCGCGTTGGTCGATGATCTGTTGTCGCTGCTGCTCGGTCGCACTCTTGCTGAGCACGAACACGGTTGCGTCGCCAATGGCAATCGTATTGTTGGGGATTTCCTTGCCCTGATAGACCCAACGCTGTTGGCCCGTCTCGATGTCGACGGCAAACACGCGGTCGCAATAGGGAATCTCCGACCACCGCCGCCGGCTACGGTCGTCGATGGCCGGCGAACGGCTGCCGTAGAGCAGCTTTCCGACGCAAGCGACATATCCCCAGCGCCGCGGTTTGCCGTCCTCGGCCGCTGGAATCTGATAGGTTGCGATCGTCTCGCCGGTGGCCGGATCGAGCCGCAGGCATTTGTCTTTGACGGCCACGAACAGCCCGTCGCTACTTAGGGCCAAATTGCCGCAATCGTGCGAGGATCCGGCCCGCATGGCGCCGGGAATGTCGCGTTGCCAGAGCTTCAGGCCGTTGTAGACGTCATAGGCCATCACGGTGTTCTCGCCTTGGATGAACATCCGCCCGTCCATCGACAGCGGACTGGCAGCGCGGACGTGCCGATTGAGCATATCGCCCGGGCCGGGGCTGCCGAACCACAACACGCCGAACGGGGCGGCCACGAGTTGGTCGTCGCTGCAGGCCGTGTTACCCGGCGTGGCGTATTGATGGGTCCAACTACCGGCCCCCGGCAGTGCGCCGCGGGTGAACTTGGCCCAGGCGCCGGCCTCGTCAACGACTTGCCCGCCGTCGAGTTGCGACGAGTCGAGCCACGCTTGCAGTGTTTCAGTTGAAGCAGCTTGGGCTTCTGATCCCGGGCTGCCGATGATTACGGTTCCGCCCAATGGCTTGAGCATCCGCAGCATCTCGGCCGACTGCTGGGGCAACTGGCCCGTGAGAACGGCCGTCTCGGAGACGATCAGGTTGGCGAAGTAATCCGAGTAGGGGATCTGCTCCAAGGGGCAATGCTCGACACACACGCGAGCGCCGAGCACGCCGGCCGCATCGAGTGCCTTCCTTGCGGCCGTCACCTTGTCGGCGTCAGCAGAGACGGCATAGATCATCATTTCCGATCGTCGGGCCAATTCCAGAGCGAGCTGTCCGGTCTCCAGCCCGAGCACCAGGCAGTTACCGCGGCGAATGTCCGTTTCGGCAAGGATCGCGTTGGCGGCGGCCTGAAACCGGGCGGTCGAGGCCGAGTCGGCGTACGGGTCGTCGACGGTCGGCTGGGTTACCAGACCGTGCTGTGGGCTTCCTTGCGGTCCGAAGCAGTAGATCTTTCCCTTATCGGTGCTGACGAGCAGTCGACCGTCGGCCACGGCGAGCCCCTTGGCCCGGCCATCGACTTCGGCCGTCCAGAGCTGTTTGCCGGTAGCCGCTTCGACCGCCACGACTTGGTTCTCCCCGCCGCCAAACAACACTCCGCCGGCCAGGATCAGGGCGTCGGGGCATGCGCAGGGCGTTTTCCACAGCACGGCGGGGTCTTTGGATCGGGCCATGGCCGTCAATTCGGTATCGGCGGCCAGATAGGCCACGTCACCGGACACGACCATCTTTCGGCCCGGGAACGTGGCGAACTTGTCTCGCGATTCCTGATGGTAGGCCGCGATCTGTTCGGTGCCCGTGTAGACGTGCTCGCCGGCCAACAGGGCGTAGGTTCCGCCGACCTTCTTGCCGAAGAATGTTTGGTGTTTGAGGTGTCCGGCGGCCCGATCGAAACCGGCCGGCGAAACGCGCCCCATGGGTACGTAGAGCGTCGTCGCAGAGGCCAGCAAGTAGCCTTGCGGGGAAATCCGGCTCTGGGGACTTTCGCCGCACGAGTCGTTACACCAGATTCGCTCGCCAGACTGCGCGCGAACTGCATGAAGGAACACGCCTTCGGCCGGGAAAATGCCGGCGCTAAGATAGGCGATCCCGTCGTCGACCAACACGCCGGTTCGCAACGGCCAAAGCGAGATCATCTTGCCATGGCCCAGCGCGAGCCGATCCTCGGGCGCGGCATGGTATTTCCAATGCACCGAACCGTCGGCCACGTCAAGGCAATAGGCGTAGCCATCGTCCGAACCGACGAACGCACGACCGTCGGCAATGGCCGGGGCCAAGCGGACCGGGCCGCCGGTCGAGCGGGTCCAGCGGATTTGCCCCGTGCTTGCGTCAAGGCAGTAGACCTTGTGATCGGCGGACGAGCCGAAGTAGACCAAGCCGTCCGAA
>CAYYOX010000341.1:0-3777 GCA_964473065.1 uncultured Planctomycetaceae bacterium
GCCCGGCTGCCAGGTCGTTAGCGGTCCTTTTCCGCCGGGTAGTGCCTTGGAAGACGATCCGATCAGCTATGCCTACGATGTGGAACTCCTGCCTCGAAAGTACGATCCGCGACTGGCGGCGGCCCTTTGCGGCGTGAGTCTTCACATGAGCGTGGCAGCCGACCAGGAAAAGCCCGAAAAGGTTCCGCCGCTGGTGCTTGCCCATCCGGCCGGCGAGATCGCCCGGCTGGCGTGTCAGTCGATCAAGCGTCAACTCGACATGATCGGCATCAGCGTCGAATTACGAGAGCTCGCATCCCTGCCGCGGCGCGTGCCGGACGACGTGGACCTGCTCTACGCCGAGTTGGCCATTTGGGAGCCGGTAGTCGACGCGCGACGCTTGCTGGGTGAAGACGGTCCGGCCGGCGGGTGCAGCCCTTACATGAGCCTGGCATTGCGGCGGCTCGATCGAGCGCCCGATTGGCGCGAAGTCAGCCAACAACTCCACAACATTCATCGTATTGCCTTCAACGACATCGCGGTGATCCCCCTATGGCAAATGATCGACCACTTCGCCTACCACAAGAGCCTCCGCGGGATCGGCCCGCAGCCCGTGACACTTTACCAAAACATCGAACAGTGGCAACGCGAGTTCGTCTATCCGTTGGAACAATGAAAACTCCCCGCCGAAAACAACTCGATCGATATGTGCTGTGCGGCATGATCGCGACGTGCTTCGCGTGGCTCGCCGGCTGGATTGCCGTGACGCCGGCCGCCGTGACCCCGGATACTGGGCAATCGGTTTGGGAACTGACGCCCTACCGGGTTCAAGTCTACGTGGCTTTTTCGCCATGTCCGACCTTCACACCCCGCTTGCAAACCCAACTGACGTCCGATCTGGTCTCGCGAACCGACACGCTGATCGGCGCGCCGTGGAACCTTGCCGTCGAGGCGGCTGTGCCTGAGTTGCGCCAAACAATGCTCGACGGCTTAGATAATCTGGCTTTCGAGCCGATTCCCGAGTCGTGGCATGAGTTCGACAAGGTCATCTTCTTGACACTCGAGCCCAAGACAGCCGGCTACCGCGTGACGGCCCGGGAATTGGACATTCGTACCGAAGTCCTCCGTGTATCGGTTCGGCGCGATCTATGGCATCCGGCCAAGCTGGGGGATGCCGCATGGGACGCGATGTTCGAGGCCTTTGCTCCTCTGGCGCGAATCGACAGCGTCAAGGGGAAGCAGGTCGTGCTGCGGATGAAAGCGGCCGCCTTACCCGTACGAGACAAGCAACTCGCCCTGGTCAAGCCGGGTGACGTCTTCGAGCCGATCGTCCGCTACAACGATCGCGACGGCAACCCGCGCCGCATCACCGCGATCCCCTGGACCTTTCTTACGGTGCAGGCCGTTTCTCCGCAGCAGGTCGATTGCCTCGTGCATAGCGGAATGCGAACGCCGATCAGCGGTCGTCGGCGTGGTCGCGTGCAGCAACTAGCCCTGGGCGTCGTGCCGCCAAGCCGGCCCAGTCTCTTGACGTTACAAACGCGACCCGAGCCGAAACAACCCCTGGTCGGCTACGACATCTACGCCCGGGCGCCCGACTCGAAAGAGGCCGTATTGATCGGCCGCACCAACGGTTTTGGGCAAGTGTCGGTGCCGCCGGTTGAAAACCCATTACGCGTGTTGGTGGTCAAGCACGGCGGCGCGTTGCTGGCCCGACTGCCGGTCGTCCCCGGTCTTCAGCCCGAACTCAACGCCGAATTGGCAAACGACGACGATCGGCTGGCCGTCGAAGGATTCATCACGGGCATACAAGAGGAGCTGGTCGATCTGGTCACGCGTCGCCAGGTGTTACTTACCCGTGCCAAACTTCGTCTAGAAGCCGGCAAGCGCAAAGAGGCCCGCGAGTTATTCGACGAACTCCAAAAGCTACCCGAGGCCGACAGTTTCCTCCGGCAGCTCGACAACCGCCGCAAGCGCTCTCTCTCGACCGACGCGGCCGCTCAAGCCAAGATCAACACGCTCTTCGGCGACACCAGATCGTTGATCGAAAAGCACCTCGACCCAACCCCCATCGAAGAACTCTGGCAAGAACTCCGCGAAGCCAAACCTGACCCGGAAACGTAGTGCCGCACTCACGCCCCTCTTCCATGACGGCCTACTCATAGAACCCATGCTCGTAGGCCGTCTCGTACATTGCCACGATATTTGCCGCCGGGATGCCTGCCTGCAGATTGTGGACGTTGTTGACGACGTAACCGCCGCCCGGTTTGAAGAGTTCCAGGTTACCGCGGACCTCTTCGCGAACCTTCTCCGGCGTGGCACTCGGCAGCGTGTGTTGGGCGTCGATCGCGCCGCCCCAAAACGTGAGCCGGTCGCCGAATTGTGATTTCAACTCGGCCGGGTCCATGCCGGGGATGCCGATCTGCACCGGGTTGAGCGCGTCAATGCCGTTGTCCAGCAGGTCGGGAATGTAGACGGCACACGCGCCGCACGTGTGATACCAGATCTTCGCATCAGTTCGCGAACGAATGTATTGCGGAATCTGCTTCTGACGCGGCTTGACTATCTTGCGATAGAAGTCCGGCTTGAAGAGTGGCCCGGTCTGCCCGGCCAGATCGTCGCCGATCATGATGACGTCGACCAGATCGCCCACTTCATCGAGGAACCCGCGGAAGTAATCGAGCCAGAACTTCATGGTCTGGTCCAACAGGGCCTCGCAGAACTCCGGTTCGGTGAGCATGTCCATAAACCAGCGTTCCAGCCCCCGCATGTACCAGCAGTATTCGTACGTCACGCCCGCGATGCCGCTAACCACGGCGTACGGCGTGTCGTTCTTCAGTTGCAGCGCCCTTTCCCGCAGCCCTTCGAATCGGCCCGGGTCGTCACCCTTGGGGAACGGATAGTCGGCTATCTCGTCGATCGTGGCCTCGGCCAGCGGGTGATGGGTGATGTCCATATAGTAGGGATAATCGTCGGGCATCGACCAGCGGACGCCGAACTCGTCGGTCAGGTCGTGCCAAGTGCGACCGTCCCGCTGATTCGTGACGATCGTGCCGTCATAATCGGAAGCCGAGCCGGCGGCGATATACCGGGTATCGACGTGGAACCGCTCGAGCAGTTCCTCGCAAGGCCGGGCAAGTTGCTGCACGGCGTCCATGATCTGAAGCTCATCCTCGATCCCCAGATGCTTGATCAGGTCCAGGTAGGCGAACTTGTGGATGCCCGTCTGGTTGCCGCCAAGGTCGATCGGCACGCGGTCGGGCGTTTCGTGGTTCAGAGCCGCGAGGATTCGCTGGCGTCCGGTCATGGTTTCCTTGGGCATGGTGAGGTGTTCCGCCGTGTTTTCGGTTGGGTTGCAAAGCGTGCCAAGCGGCTCTACTCGGGCAACTCGGCTCTCACGGTAACAATCCCCCAAGCCGGCACCTCGATCTTGCCGCTTGCGGCTTTGCAAGGCGCCTCAGAAGGGCCGCTTATCGTAATCCGCTTCGGTTGCGGGTCGCGCCAAACAAGCTCCGCCTCGACGTCTTTCCCACCGGCGCCGAACAATCGCACGATCCACGCCTTGCCGTCGTCGCTCGGCTTCAAGGCCGTAACGATCACATCGGCCGGACTGACCTCGAGCAGCGAAGCCACGACCTTGGGCGTCTTCTCCGTGGCCGGCATGGTTACCAGCGGCTGGCTCTGCTCGATGCCAAATCGGGCTGCCGGGTCCGGCACTGGGCGCCCCACGTGTGCTCGTCGTGCATGCTGGAATTACGCCATGCGGTCGCGGACGGCTCGCTGGTGCTTGTCCGTATC
>CAYYOX010000341.1:3787-7520 GCA_964473065.1 uncultured Planctomycetaceae bacterium
CGGGCAGGTACGACACTGGCCGTCTTTTCCGTGGCCGGGACCGAGATCAACGGCTGACTCTGCCCGATGCCGAATCGGGCCGCCGCGATGGCGTTGTAAGTGTTGGCGTGCGGACGAATCGCGTAGCGGAACGTGGTCGGCCCGTCCTGGCTGGCCTTGTAGTTGGTCTCCCAGTAGTTGTTCATCACGTAAGAATAGAGCGTGCCGGTCGGTTTCAGACTCTCGATCCAATACTCGGGCTTATTCTTGTCGGGCAGGACGTCCATCGTGATCTGGCCCAACTCGACCATCGGCGCGTCGACCGTGGCCCAGGTCACGCCGAACTGCTCGTTCGACAAATCGACCCAACGCTGCACGGTGAAATAGTTCTTGCACGCCCCGGCGATCTGGTCCACCTCCGGTCGAATCACGGCCCAAGGAATGTCCATCCGCATCACGCCCTGGGGTACGTCGAAGGCAAAGCCGAAGTGCACGCCCTCGGCCTCCCGAACGTCTTCCTTATCGACGACGTTGACGATCTGCACGTGATCCGCCCCGTCGACGACGAGAATCTCACGGGTCAGTTTCCGGCACCCGGGCGCGTCGGACTCGACGATCAACGAGGCCACCAGCGGCCCGGCCTCCTTGACGCGAATCGTCACCGGCCCGTTGCGTTTCGGATCATCCGCCTCCCGGCCGGCGACGTAGAAGTAGTCGTTCAGCCCCAGGCCGGCGTTGGCGTCGACCAGATTGCCGGCGATCCCTTGGGCCGTCAGCTTGGCAATCGCCCCGGTGGTTTCGTTCAGGGTCACGGTCACTCGGCCATTGCTCACAGTGGCGTCGGCCGCCTTGGCCATGCCGCCGTTGGCAGCCGCTGCGGCCTCGATCGTGTCTCGCTTGGCGCCGAACGGCGGCACATCGGCGGCCCGAAACGCCAAGCTTCCGTCGCTGAGACGTTGCGAGGCAACGGCCTGACCATCGGGTCCCTTGACCAGATCGCCGGCCTTCGAGCACTCGGCCTGCAGGGTAATCAGGCCGGTTTGGGCCCAAGACGAGGTGTTGAAAACCTGCACGGCCGAAATCGCCTTGGAGCCGTGGGCCGACTCGCCGGTAGCCGCGGCAAGCAGTTGACGCGACTGTTTCCGGGCATCCAGCGCAAAGGCCCGTTTGATGGCCCATTGGGAACGTGTGAAGTCGCTATCGGGCTGCGTGATACTGCAATGGGCGCCCCAAGTGTGCTCGTCGTAGAGGCTGACATTGCGCCATGCGGTATAGAACTGCTCGTGGGGAAACGCTCGCGGGTTGTGCAGGGCCCAAAGCACCTGGGCCTGAACCAATCGTTCGGCCGCCTCGCGCGCGAAACCCGTCTCGCGGGCCGAGGAAGCGGCGCCGTCTTCCCAATAGGGCGTAAAATCGCCGCGAACCTCGGGAATCTTGTCGCCGTAACGCTTCTCGAACTGGTGCAGCAGACCGCTGGTGGTCGAGATCGCCAACTTCGGGTAGGCATACTTCTCGTTCCAGTTTTTGACATACTCGGACAGGTCCGGGTCGGGCGGTCCGTTGTCGCCGGCGATGCTGTATCGCACTTGCACCATATCGTACGGATAGCCGGCGTCGTCCAACTCGTTGAGATAGCGGAAAAACGACTCGGGCTTCACGCCCTTGATGCTGCCCATCAGGCCCGGGTGGAACCAGGCGTACGACTTGCCGGCCATCCAGCAGAGCACCTTTTCCTTGCCCGAGGGCGAAACCCAATAAAAGGGCCGATCGCCCCAGGCCAACAGCGTCCGGCCAATGCGGTGCCAAGGGTTCGGCCCGATCGAGAGATACTTGATCCCGCTTTGGGCCATCACCGGGACCAGACCCCAAGTATAGCCCGGCACGTCGCTGATCATGGCCGCGTCGATCTGCAACCCGTACTTGGTCCGCAATTGCTCGGCACACTTGGTCAGCCAGAGCAGTTCCTCCGGTCGACACAGCCCGGTCAGCTCGTTGCCGTACAGTCCGTCGATGTGGATCTGGCCCTTGCCGACCACCTCCAAGAACGCTTGCCGCTTCTCGTCGGTCGCCTGCTTGAGGTAACTATCGACGGCCCAAAGGACCTCGACGTTCCACTTGAACCGTGCCTCGGGCGGATAGTCGGCCGTTTTGTTGGCCAGTTCGACGGCCGTTTCGAAAAACTTCCACTGGTTCTGCTCGACCTCGGTCTGCACGTGCGTGTAGCCGATGTCGACGTGCGAGTGGGGCAGGATGTGCAGTTCCCAACGTCGGATCGGCTTGAGCACCGCCTTGCCTTGGGCCACCGTTTGACCGGCCAACTTCAGCTCCAGATCGATCGACCGCTCCGTCTTGACGGCCGGAACGGGGACCTCGACGGTCTGCTTGCCCGTCTGCAAGGAAACGGTCCGCGGCGTGCTGCCGGTCACTTCCAACGTGGCTTCGAGCGGCTCGGCATAGGGATAGTCGATCGTCACGGCCAACGGCAAGAGCAGCTTGTCCCCGTCTCGAACCAAGGCCGGAAACGCACGGGCGCTGAGCGATGTCTGCCCGGGCGTCGGCTCGGGATCGGCGGCGGCGAAGAAGGTGATCTCGGTCCCGCCCGGGCAGTTGTGTACGGTCGTAGCCGTCACCTGCCATCGCACGTAGCGGGCCGTTGCCGGTTCGAATCGAGCAAAGGTGATTCCCCCCGACGTGTTCACGTGGTCCACTTCGACCGTGGCGATCGGGTTGCTGAAATCCGGCTGATCGCTGAACGTCAGCAGGGCCGCATCGACGGTTGCCGGATCGCGGCGATCGACGTGCTTCATGCCGCCAATTCGCGTAGGCCGACCGAAGTCGAAGTCGACAAACGTTTCGGTCCCCTTGATGTTCGAGGCGTAAGCCAGCGCAAGCGGGCCGTCCTCTCCGTCAACCAGAAGATCTGCGAACATGCCCGAATAGGGCTCCGCACAGCCAATAATCTTTGGCGTCGCCACGGGCGTCAACGGCGTGAAGTCCGCGGCCGCCACGTGGGCAAACCATAATGTCAACAACACACACGCCAAGCCAACGAGGAAACGTCGCATGAGAAACTCCTTCTTAAGCCAAGGTCCACAGGGGCGAATTTGACAGAATTCTAACCCAAGCCGACCCGGCTGGCAAGCAAAAGCCGAAAAGAGAGCTTCAAGGCCGGCAACTAGCGTCCGATGGCCTTGAGCGTTTCGGCCACCGCATCGCGGACTGCCGGATCTTCATCTTCTTGGGCCGCCTTGAGCTTCTCGACGGCCTCTTTGGCCAAGGGACCGAAGTGCCCCAGCGCCTCGGCGGCGTGCAGCCGGGACAAGGGGTCCGGTTCGCCGAGTGCGTCGATCAGGACGGGCACCGCCTTGGCGGCCGTTTCGGCACAGTCGGGCTCGATCTGCGCCAACGCCCAGGCAGCGGCCATGGGAAGGAACCGGTCGGGACCGACCAGTTTCTCCAGAAGTTTCGGCTCCGCCGCCTTGGCTGTGGGCCCCAGTTTGCCCAACGTATAGCAGGCCGTGTACCGGACGTTCATGTCCGCATCGGTCAGTGCTTCGATCGTCGCGGGAACGGCCGCTTGGGCTTCCGCACCGATCGCGGCAATCGCGAAGAGAACTTCGTTGCGAGTTTCGGCATTCTTGTCGCCGAGCGCCTCGATCAACGCCGGGACGGCCCCTTTTGCCGGCGGCCCGATCCGCGCGACGATCGCCGCCGCTCGGGCGCGGAGTTCTTCTGTCCCCAGGGCATGAATCCA
>CAYYOX010000342.1:0-7516 GCA_964473065.1 uncultured Planctomycetaceae bacterium
GCCATGCCCAAGGAAGACCCGCACGAAACGGCACGGAATTCTCCCAACGACGCCCAGGTTCGCGACTTTCTGCTCTACGGCCTATCGTTGCCGGAACGGACTCTGCGGAGCACCTCCGGCGCCATCGGCGGCGCGTTGCGGGAATCGGCTTCGTTGCTGGTCCCCCAAGCTTTTCGCAGCTCGAAGACCTACAACGTGCTGATCCAACAGATGCTCGATTTCATGGCCGAAGACGTTGGCGGCGTCGATCGCGACGAGTCGGCCGAGGGATCGCCGAAAGTCGAGAACTATGTGGCTCGAAAGACGGTCGGCAACTTCATCGACATGGCCGGGCTGGCGACCTTTCATCTCTCGCCCCTGTTGCTTCTGGCCGTGGTCAGCGATGTTGCTTACGGTTCTCAGGCCTATTTGCAGGAGGTGGCCGTCGATCTGAAACGACAGGGCGTAATCGCGGAAGATTCGACGATCAATCACGTCGACGACCTGCTCGACGCCGTGGCCTCGGCGGCCAAGAGCACGGCCACGGCGTTCGACACGCCGCCGCTGTCGATCGACGGTCTGAAGCAGACGGTCAGCGAAACGCGACAAGCGGTCGAGTCGATCGATCCGGTCTCGGTTCTCCCCCAGGCCGAAGTCCAGCGGCTGTGGAACGAGATCCAAGAGACGGCCGGCAACCAGTGCGTCAATCCGTTCGACGTATCGAGTGCCATGACGCTCTACTCGCTCGACAAGATCGGCACGCTGGGGCGCGGCGCTCTCTCTTCGGCCAAGGCCGTCGGCGTGTTGTTCGACCGGCACGTGTTCGACCACTACTCGGCCGCCTTGGGCGAGATCCGCGAGAAGGGCCTCTTCGCGAGCGTGCGGGAAACGAGCCGGCCTTACGTTGATGCGGTGTGGAAAAACTTTTCCGGCAGCCAACCGACCTTCACGGAACGGTTCTTCTCCGGCGAACTGATCTGTCGTGCGTGGCGAACCATCCGACGATGGCGGGGTCGAGGCGGGACCTGATCGGCCCGGTGGAGGCCCTGAGGAATCAAGGGCGGGCAAGCCGACCGTGGCCTTTCAGGAAGATTCGGCTGGGATTGCTTTGGCAGTTATTCACTATTCGAAAATTCACTCGTGGCCTACTCGCGCTGCACGCTCGCTGAGGGGCTTGCCGCCGAAAGCACTGCGATGCAACGTCCGGCACAGTGACGAGTTGCGTCACGAGGGGTCGATTTCGGAGGGCTTTGTTCGACTGCCGTGATTGGGATTCCTGGCGCCCACGATGACGGGATAGAGCCGACGAAAACTCGGGCATGGAGTGGCTCCCAGGGATCGAGTCCTGCCGCTGAGGCGTGCAGCGCAGGCAGGACACAAGGTGATTTTGCCAGCATCGCAGTAATCCGCTTATCTATGACACACTCGGCCACGGACTCCAGTGTGTGCGACTGCCGTGCCCCTCCGCTACCCCGAGGGGCGCGGCGTTCTTGTATGCCGGCGGCCTGGTCGCGTTCATTATCTGGCTGTTTGGGCTCTAAGCCGGTGAATACGGCATCCCTTGGGACCGCTTGCAGTCCTCGCAGCCGTTGCTATGCTAAAACCTGTGCCGTTTGAGCTGATCCCGGCGTGCGCCAGGGCCGCAACAGTTGCCGCAGACGAACTAAACGACAGGAGAAAAGCCATGACTCACAAGCCAGCTCGAATCCGCGGCAGCCAATCACGTCGTGCTTTCTTGAAGATGAGTGCAGCGTTCGGCGCTGCCCATCTCGTTCCTGCCTCGGTCTTGGGCGCCAATCCGCCCAGCAACCGGATCAACGTCGGTATCATCGGCGCCGGCACACGAGGCACGCCGGATATGCAGGTCTTCATACGCAACGACGACGTGCAGGTCATGGCGATCTGCGATGTCAACACTGCCAGCTATGGTTACCGAGACGAACAGAGACTCATGGGACGCGAGCCGGCGCTGGCGATCGCCAGCAAGCACTACGCCGACAAGACCCGATCCGGTCGGTTTAAGGGCGTGAGGGCAACCAGTGATTTCCGCAAGATCATCGACCGAGCCGACATCGACGTGGTGGCGGTCGCGACCCCGGACCACTGGCACTGCACGATGGCGGTGATGGCAGCTAAGGCCGGCAAGGACATCTTTTGCCAGAAGCCGATGACGCTGACCATCGGCGACGGGCAGGAGATGATCAAAGCCGTGCGTAAATACAACCGCATCTTTCAGACGGGCAGCCAATATCGATCTCACCCGGCCGCACGAAAGGCTTGCGAACTGGTGCTCAACGGTCGAATTGGGGAACTGAAGACGATCCGAACGTACATCGGTTTGAATAACAAGACCGGTCCCGGCCCGGGTTGGAAACCGATGCCCGTACCAAAGGGATTCGACTACGACATGTGGCTGGGGCCGGCGCCGGAAGCAGCCTATCATGTGCTCCGCTGCATCTACAAGTTCCGTTTTGGTCTCGATTATTCCGGCGGGCAGATTACGAACCTCGGGGCGCACTGTAATGACATCGCCCAATGGGGCAACGGAACCTCGCTGAGAGGGCCCGTGGAGGTCGAGCCGCTGCACGTGAAGTGGCCTCCTGAAGGAAGCCTGTACACCACTGCGTTAACGTGTGCATACCGGCTTCGTTACGCTAACGGCGTGGAATTGATTCAAGAGAGCCATGCCAAGCTTAGTGGAACGCGGTTCGAAGGCACGAAGGGGTGGGTGCATTTTTCTTACCAAGATCTCGAAACGTACCCCGACTCGCTGAAGGCATCCACGATCGGTCCGAACGAGGTCCATCTGCCCAGACCGGTCGACTACGCTGGTGACCAGCCCCGCAATCACTACGACGACCACATCCGCAATTTCCTCGATTGCGTGAAGACGCGCACCGAGCCCATCGAACCCGTGGAAGTCGGGCACCGTACGGCCTCGCTTTGCCATCTGGGTAATATCGCGCTGCAACTGAACAAAACACTGAAATGGGACCCCGACAAAGAACGCTTCCCTGATGACGACGAAGCCAATCAGATGCTCAGCCGTCCCATCCGAGAGCCTTGGCGTGTGTGAACCGGATCTAACGTCGCGCGGCTTTGCAGTTGCCTCCGTAAGCCGGGAAACCCTTGCAACTTGCAAGTCACCATGATTCTACCGCTAGCCTGGCCCTGGCGGCCCATCTGGTCAAAGAAGCCGGCGGACACGGACTGACCCAAGAAGACTTCGGCCGACTGCTGAACGACCGCTGGATCGATCGGAAATCCTACTTCGAGCAACGCTGGCACAGCATCAACGACCACTATCGGGCCATGGAAAAGGCCCTGGCCGCCGGGAAGCCCTGGCCACCGGGAAGAAGGCGCCGCGGTTCACCGACCGCAACGACCCCGACTACGTGACCATGCTTCAGGCCATCCGCCGCGGCAAGGAATTTCTCGAAGCCAACCCCCGAGCCGACATACCAGGCTTCGTCAACCGCTCCGCCCACACAGCCTTCGGCGCCAAGTAGTCGACTGCACGTCCATGAATAACTGCAGGACGTATCAACGATGCCGATTCCACTGCAAAGCCAAGGGGGCCAGCGAGAGTCGCGCCAGGGGCAACACAAGCACCACACACAGAACTACAAGATACCAAGGTGCAAGGTCGGGGGGAAGCAGCCAACCGAGTAAAGCGATCAGGGCCAGCGCGCCGATCAACCAGAAGCCGAGCAGCCGCACGAGTGTCGAGCCTTCGAGCAACCGCCGCTGGTGCAAGGCACGCACTGACCAGCCGGCCAGAAGGATCTTCAACACGACCGCTGTCCCCAAGGCCCACGGAAACGAGGCCAACAGGCTGTCGTGGTACTCGGGACGCTTGTAGATCCAAGCGGCCAATAGAATGAGGGCAAAGGAGGCTGGACACATCACGAGACACCAGACGATCCCAACCCAACGGCGACCGGTCAATCCCAGGTACAAGTTGACGATCATCGGCTTCCAGGTGCCGGCCAGCAGGAGGACAACGGCCAGGATTACCATGACCGCCCTTTGCACCGCGGAGAGATCTTTCGTCAGCAGGCTGAATTGAACTGCCATTTCGGCCCAAGATCTCGCCCACAGGACCATCAACACCACGGCCGCCAGCGTCATCCCCCATACGACGACCACGCTGATTGCCGCAGCCTTCATCTTGGCCCGAACCATCTCGGCACAGCTCATCGGTCGGGTCGCCAGAAAGCCCGTAAGAGAAGGTCCGCCACGAGGGCTCCCACATCTTCCCCAAATGCCACCGAGCGACAACGCGACCACCAGCGGAACGGGCAGCAGCAAGATCGTGAGGGCCGGGTTGTGTCGATTGATGGCGATCAACACGGCCATGAGCAGGATCATCAGACCGGCGATGATCGGCAAACCAAGCCCGTTGCGTCGCCACTCGAACCAGACTTGAGCCTGCAACGGCGAGGCAAAGGTCCGCCCGCGTATCGACAACCACCCGGCAACGTTTCTCGCCCAAGAAGCCAACCTTTGCCAGTCCGGCTGGTCACCTCGCCGAGCCCGAGAAACTCCGACCACGGCCACGAGGTAGGCCGGCGGAATTGTGCTGACAAGCAGTAGCGAGACAACCATCTCCGGCAGGTGAACCGTCCAGCGGGGCCCGAACACCACGATCAGCACGCCGGTCGCCACAACCACCGCCACAACCACCGCCACAATCCGCAGTCCCGGCAAACCGAACGGCCGCCACATCAGTGCTTGAAGCCATGCCAGGGCGGCTGCCAGCAAGACTGCCGGCCACCACAACTGTACGTTCATCCCGCCGGGGCGCAAGACCAAACTCGCCACGGTCAGCCACGCCAGCGCGATGGCGACGATCCCATAGATCATCGGCCAGCCGACCATGGCCCGAGTGGTCAGCGGCAAGGTGAACATACGCGTGGGGAAGGTCGAGTCTCTACTGGCAATATCTGCGTCGGTGGCGTATGCGAACAGCAAGAACACCCCGATCACCAAAGGGCTGACCATCGCGAACAGGAGCACGTCGAAGAAGGCGCCCTCCGGCATCGCGCGGCTCAGACCCGATATGACAAGCAACCAGACGCTACTTGCGATCAGCACCCAGCGGTGTCGTCTGTAGACCTCCCAAAGCACGGCGATTGTTGGTCGATGCATGTTCTACTCCTTGTCCGATACGGGGCACCTCTTGCCGACCTGGGCTACGAAGATCTCTTCGAGTGAGGGGACCCTTTGCTCGACGATCCGGGCGCCGGCTTCGGCGGCGGCCGTCTGAAGTGCCTCGAGTCGGCCGTTGCACACGGCTGTCCATTCGTATCCGGCACCTTTGAAATCGAGTGCCCCGGCGAGTTCCGGTGGTTGAGCTTGCGGTTGGTCAAAGCGGAGTGTCAGGCAATGGAACGAGTCCTTGATTTGATCCAGCCTGTCGCAAAGCACGATTCTGCCCTCGTCAATCACGGCAACGTGATCCGACACCCGTTCCACTTCGTCGAGCAAATGCGACGAGAACAACACCGTGCGTCCTTCTTCGGAAATCGTGCGAATGATGGCCGCCAGAATGTCGCGACGCACGATCGGATCCAAGCCCGAGGAAGGCTCGTCCAGCACCAGGATCTCCGGACGATGGGCCAGGGCAACCAACAGCCCGGTGCGGGCACGTTGGCCTCGGGAAAGATGCTTGATCTTGGCCGCCGGATCCAGCTCGAACGTCTGCCGGAGTTGTTCTACGTATTGTTCGTCCCAATTCGGATAGAAAGCCCGGCTGTAGTGGAACAGCTCGTCGACCCGCATCCAGTCGGGCAAGTCGTTGTCTTCGGACAGACAACCGACCTTCGACAGCACTCCGACCGGATCGGCCACGGGATCGAGACCGAACACGCGAACCGAACCGGCCTGCGCCTTGAGCAAACCGAGCACATGCTTCAGCAGGGTCGTTTTGCCGGCCCCGTTGACCCCGACCAGTCCAAACACGGCCCCTCGCGGCACGCTGAGTGTCACGTTATCCAGTGCCGTGATGGCGCCGAATCGCCTGGTTACGCCTTGAAGCTCGACAAGCGTCTTCAACTCGACGGTACTGTTGTTGACCATAGCACTTAGTCCTCCTCAGGAACGAGGTTGCATCTGTTGCTCCCGCTGTCGCATCAGTTCAAGGATGTCGTCGGTGTCGATGTTCATCAGGCGAGCCTCGGCCAGCAGCGCGTCGATGCGCTCGGCGAGGATCTCAAGCCGCTGCCGATGTCCCAGCGGTGAGCCGGTATCAGAAACGTAGGTGCCGGCCGTACGACGCTTGGTGACGAGTCCGGCCATCTCCAATTCCCGGTAAGCCCGGGCGACCGTGTTGGGATTCACCAACAACTGCTCGGCCAGCACGCGGATGGGAGGAAGCTCCTCGCCGGGCTCCAAACGACCGCAGCCGACCAGGTATTTCACCTGATTGACGATCTGCAGATAGATCGGCACGCCATCGCTGGAGGAGATATGGATCTGCACGGTCTCTTTGGGCTGTCCACCGAGTCCACGGGAAACGGGTTGTTATTGTATTAAGGCAATAATACAAGAAGTGGCCAAGTACGTCAAGGGGTCACCGAAGGGAGGAAGGCCGAAAGGGGGAATCGTTTGGGGCGCCTCGCCACAAGTCCTTCAGCCACAAAGCTTTAGATCACCCCGTGCAAGGGGCCGCCGCGGACTGCCAGGGCGTCGACGCGGCGGGTTATCTCGGGGTCTTCGACTAGCGGTGGGGCATGATGCGGCTTGGCGCGGGCGTCGATCACCAATGAGCCGCAGCAGCCCCAGTGCTTCTCGGTTACGAACGACTCGATCCCGTAAACGTCCGACGCCGGATTGCTGCGGGTGAAGGTGGTCCAGAGGAAATTGTCGAGCGTTCTCGCGGCGAACTCGCTGTCGTCGACGATCACGACCAGCGGGAAGCCGTTGATGGCGTCGCGCCGATTGAAGCTCGCACAGAACCGCCCGACGATCGGGTCCACGCCGTCGCCGCCGGCGTCGAACTTCGGGCCCGCAATGACCAGGATGCCTGGCAGCAAGACGCGCGGGTCGTTGAACCCCAGCACCTCGGGCAGGTTGAGTCGGCTGTCGATGGCTACCGGCAGTGCGCGAACCGGTTTACCCACCGCCGCGACGACCGCTTTCGAGCCCTCGTTGAGCCGGCCCGAGCTGTAATCGAGCGTGTCGAGCGTGGTGCAGGTCTGGAAGTGCAGGTCCCGACGCCAATCGACCCGTTGCAGCACATGCCGCAAGAAGTCGGGCACATGGTTCACGTCCAACTGGGGATCGTCCTGCTCGGCCACGATCCACAGATACTTGGCCAGCGACAACTGGCCGTGCCCGAGCAACGCGTTGGCCTGGGTGAGCAGTTCGCGCGGCCGATCGCGATCCTCGTAGGGCACGTACCGTTCGCTGCCGACGGCCAGCAACAACGGGTGCACGCCGGCCGCGTCGACCGCATGAACGGCCTTCACACCCGGCACGGTCTTGGGGATCGCGGGCCCGACCAACTCGTGGATCAGTTGGCCGAACATGGTGT